>JASHSD010000919.1 GCA_030036985.1 Bryobacteraceae bacterium | reverse complement strand
GAGAAAACGCGGGTGCCGGCGCGCAAATCGGTCTCGCGTGGCTTTATTACGCCGACAGCGGAACCTGGCAGCATGGCGGCACTACGGGCGGCTTCACAAGCCACGCCTTCTTCAATCCGCGGCTGGACTGCGCGGCGGTAGTTCTATTAAACAGCAGGCCCAGTATGTCGTTCTCCGCCGACTTGATTGGTGTCCATATCCGGCAGCGGCTCTCGGGCGAGCCGGCGATCTCGCTCGATACAGTGCTGGTCCCAGCGAGCGCAGGATTTTGGCGCGTTTTGCGATCATTTGGTGCTTATTGGTTCACGATGGTGGCAGCGGGCGTGTTCGTTTATGCTGTAGTACTGGGTGCGCAGGGGTTGGCGGCGTTGGTACTGCCTCGGCGGCTGTTTCTGCGCCTCTCGGGAGTCCTGCAACTGGCGACCATTTGCCTGATCGTGGGCGTGTACTTTCTTCAACCGGGCTTCGTTGGGCTGGACGACCTGGTTTTCGGCTCGACGGGGCGCGTGATCCAGTGGTTGCCGTCGTATTGGTTTCTCGCGCTGTACCAGCAATTAAATGGATCGATGCATCCGGCGTTCGATCCTCTCGCCCGGCGCGCGTGGACGGGATTGGCGGCCGTGATATGCGTGACGGCCTTGGCATACACGCTTTCCTATTGGCGTACGATGCGCAGGATCGTGGAGGAACCGGATATTATGCGCGGCGCGGTCAAGAGAGGCTGGCTCCCTCGATTCGGCAGTGAAGCTCAGACCGCGATCGGGCAATTCAGCGTGCGCACGCTGGCGCGCAGCCGGCAGCATCGCCTGATTCTGGGCTTCTATCTGGGGATCGGTTTCGCCTTCACCTCCTGCTTGCTGAGGGGATCCGGGCCTGCGGTGAACGGTTCATGGCGTGAGACGAGCGCTCTGATATGGGCCGCAAGCATCATGATGATCGTGTTGGCCGCGGTCGGGACGCGGGTGGCGTTCGCCATGCCGCTGGATCTGCGAGCTAATTGGATCTTCCGCGTGATTGGGGCACGGGCTGGGTTGGAGAGTCTGGCCGCCAGCCGCCGTGCCCTACTTCTACTCTCCGTGGTTCCTGTGTGGCTGGCGACGGCTCTGGCATGTCTCGGGTTTTGGTCTGGGCGGCAGAACATGGGGCACCTGGTGGTTCTTGGACTCCTTGGCCTGATCCTCGCCGATCTTTGCCTGCTGCGTTTTCAGAAGATTCCATTTACCTGTTCCTGGCTGCCCGGCAAATCGCACGTCCACATGGCTTTTCTGGGAGCACTTGGCTTGCTGTTGGGGGGTTCTGAGGCTGCCACGTTCGAAAGGGATGCTCTTCGGAAGACCGGCGCCACGGCTGCGATGCTGGTGTTGCTGACCGTCGTATGGATCTGCGTCAGGCGCACGACGATGGCACTGGCGAGACGGGAAGAAGAGGAACTGCAATTTGAGGAGGAGGCGCCTCCGGAGATACAGGGGCTGGGCCTCTACCGGGACGGAGTGATGTCGATCGCGCCTCCACGACCAACGCGAGGCCCATAAAGCGTCATTTCCTTAATCCGATATCCTCGGCTTGGGGCACCGCCTGGCGCGCAAGCGCCGAAGCCTCTCCTTCCACCAACGGATCCATCGCTGATCCGAATCCACGCCCGAATTGAACCATCCGGTGGCCGCGGCGGCCAACCGATGGTTCAAGGCACAGGCCCCCTCAAAACCGGTAGAACTTGTGCCGGCAGGCGCGGCAGCGAAACGGCGCGATGAAGAACAACCGGAGAAACTGTTCCCACAATCCGTGGCGATAGGCGCGGCGCACGTCGGTTGAAGTGCAGTTCGGACAAAAACCATACCGGCCCTTCACCCCGTCGACCTCGTGCGGTTCGGCGGGGATCAGTTCCGCTCCAGGCTCGCCGGGCAGAGGCGGCGCGAACTGCGAAGCTTCGAGGCGAAACCCCGGCACGGCATCCGACAGCGTCTTCTCGATGCTGTTGACAACCGAACTGACCTTCTGCTCGGCGATTTTCGAAGAATCGCGCAGATTCGTCAGCGTGCGGGACTGCAGGGACGAAATCTCTTCCAGGGTTTCGATGCGGTCATGCAGCTGCTCATTGATGACCGCCGTGCTTTCCTCGATGGCTCTCCTGCCCATCCGGCGGAAGTCGTCCAGCAGCTTGCTTTCGAGTTTTCGGATGTGTTCGTCAACCTGGTCCTCGATCAGCGAAGGCAGCTCGGATTTGAGCCTTTCGGCGCGCTGCCGCTCCCGCATCGCGTCACGTAGAGGGTTCAGTTTGCGGCCGGGCACATCTCGTTTGTTTCCGCGCATCCTGCTGACAAGAGTCCTGTTGGCAATTGTAGCTTGCGGCGCGGCATACATCGATGAAATGTGACCGCAATAACCGAGACATCATTTCTGAGCGCTTCAGTACTTTGACCGACGCGTTCAGACCGTTCTGCGCCGCCGGAACAGGTGCGCCACCAGCGCAATCACCGCCAGTATGAGCAACAGATGAATGGCGCCGCCGGCGACATGGAAGGCAGCCCAGGCGAACAGCCAGGCCAGAAGCAGAAAGAAAAAGATAATCAGAAAGATGAAGTCCCCGATCAACCGCATTTGCTCGTCTCCAGGACGCAGTTGCGTCGCTCGGAAGACGGCATTTCGCCTGCCAAACGGATCTTGCGGAACAAAACTGGGGCGGCTGGAGGGATTCGAACCCTCGACATCCAGAACCACAATCTGGCGCTACTACCAGCTGAGCTACAGCCGCCGTAGAGAGATAAACAGATAAACTAAGCCTATTTTACATGAGTCAGCGCCGGCCTCCGCGGCCCCCTTTGGAGCGAGCGCCGCCTCCTCGATTGGCGCGCGGCTGCGGGACGCTGCGATAGGTCTGGGTCTGCGCCGGCGCGCGTTGCTGTGGCGCCGGTTGCGGACTGCCGAACCGGTTCCAACTGCCTCCGCTCGCATTCGAACGCTGGGCCTGACTGAACCCGGACTGCAGGCCGTTCCGCTGCGGGAGCGGCTCGCCGAACCGGCTCCATCCGGCGGGTCCGGGCGTTTGCGTGCGCGGTATGTATCCCGATCCGATGCCCGATCTGACGGCCGCCTGCTGTCGCACGAAGGAAGTCCGCCGCGCCGCCACGCTCGACGGAGCCATGCGGCTGTAAAAGCGTGTACCGCCGAAATCGGCTCGCGGACCGGCCGGAACGGCGCGATTGGCGAACCGCAGATTGCTTGCGCTCGGCGTGATCGGCAGCGCTCCGCGCACCAGCGACGCGCGTTGCAGTTCCCCATAATTCGCGGCCACGCGGTTATTGAAGTACCCGCGCTGAAAATCGGCCGCCGAGACGGCAACCACGCCGTTCGGGACCCGCGCATTGCGAAAGTCGTTGTAGATATTCGCGCCGGCAAACACGCCGAAGTTCGCCGCGCCGTAGCCTCCGCCGAACCAGCCCGGCCCATACCACGGATGAAAAGGTTCGAACGGCGCCAGCGCCACCCAGCCCACGTTGCCGAAGCCAAACCCGACGCCCACGCCCACTCCGCCGCCAAAGCCGAAAAACCCGGCCATCGCCGGATGCCACCAATATCGCGCGGTCCGATAGCCAGGAAACCACGACCAGCCGTAGCCGGTGCGGAAATACCAGGAGCCGTAGTGGAACGGCGCCCATCCCCAAGGATCGTAGTCGACCCAAGTCCACCCGTAGTAGTCTTCCCAAGTCCACTGGCCGTAGCTGTAGGGAGCCCAGTTCGGCGGCACGTTCGGAGTCCACACGTTGCCGTATGTGGGGTCGTAACCCCAGCGCCCATAGGCGTCCAGATCTTCCGTGCCGTAGATGTCCGGGCTGACATATCGGCCCGACTGCGACCGCTCCAGATATGCGTCCCGCTGGTCGTTCCAGTTGTCCCAGCCATCGCGCGCCGCGGCGTAGACCACCTGATAATCCGGATTGTCCGGCGATCCGCGCACCAGCATCATGCTGCCTTCGTGCACGCGATCGGAGCCGCGCGCGCTCGATGCTTCCACATCGCCCTTGCGCACGATGATGCGGGCGCCGCCGTCGGGCGCCACTTCCACTCGGACTTCGCCCTGCCGCAGCGGATGCACGGCGACGTCGGGCGTGCTGATCTCGGACTGCACGCCCGAATCGCGCAGCATGCGGAATGTAACCAGTCCGCGCGCGATCTGGATCTGATTCCGTCCGTTCTCGAGGAGCGAAATGCGAACTTCGCTGTCGCCTCCGATACGGACGAAATCGGCGGAATCGAGCTGAATCTCCGCCACGCCGCCTGGTCCGACTGAAACCGCATCGCCTGCCAGGAGCGGAGCGTTCAGGACTCCCGCAATCCAGTCGCCGGAGTCGCCGCGCCGCACCGAAACCATGCCGCTCATGACGCTCATGCGGGCTACGGCTTCACCCGGTTGATCGGGCGCGGGCTGCTGCGGAGGCGGATATGCCGGCGGATAGCCGGGAGCCGGAGGATAACCTTGTGCAAAGAGCAACGCCGACACGATGAGCGTCATCGCCGCCACGAATGTGGTCCTCCGCACCATGATCCCCGACCATGGTATGGCAATCCCCCACCCACAGCTAAATGTGTGATTTGCTAAGTCCTCCGTTATCATGGAGGGAATTCACCATGGTTGAAAACCACCAACCCGCCCGTTTTCATCCAGGCGGATGCCTGTGAAGTGGCTCATGCTGACATCGGTAGTAGTTGCCGCGGCGGAGATCGCGGGCGCTCAGACTAGCGACATGGTCCGTTACACCGTGCGCTTCCCGGATCCTCAGACCCACTATGCCTCGGTCGAGGCCGTGCTGCCGACCGCGGGCAAGTCCGAGGTCGAGGTGTTCATGCCGGTCTGGACGCCGGGTTCGTACCTGGTGCGCGAGTATGCCCGGAATCTCGAATCCATCGCTGTTTCCGACCCCGCGGGCAAGCCGCTGGCGTTCTCGAAATCGAGGAAGAATCGCTGGCGCGTGGAAACGGCGGGCGCGCCCGAGATTCGCTTTTCGTACCGCGTCTATTGCCGCGAAATGTCCGTGCGCACGAACTGGGTGGAGGATTCCTTCGCGCTGCTGAACGGCGCGCCGACGTTCGTCACGCTCGTCGGCGGCATCAAGCTCGCCCACGATGTTCGGCTCGAGTTGCCTCCGCTATGGAAGACCACGATGACCGGTCTGCCTGACGCGCCTGATGGTCAGCCCCACCACTACCTCGCGCCCGATTACGACACGTTGGTGGATTCACCGATCCTCGCGGGCAATCCCGCCGTTTACAAGTTCGAGGTCGCGGGCATTCCGCATTTCCTGGTGAACGAAGGCGAGTCCGGCGTGTGGGACGGTCCGCGTTCCGCCGCCGACGCCGAAAAAATAGTGCGCCGCAATCTGAAGATGTGGGGATCGCTTCCGTACAAGAAGTACGTATTTCTGAACATGATCACGGAAGCGGGCGGCGGACTCGAACACCGCAATTCGGTCTGCATGATGACCAGCCGCTGGGCCACGCGCACGCGCCAGGGCTACCTCGGCTGGCTCAATCTGATTGCGCATGAGTATTTCCACGCGTGGAACGTGAAACGCCTGCGGCCGGTCGAACTGGGGCCGTTCGATTATGAGAACGAAAATCCGACGCGCAGCCTTTGGGTTGCCGAAGGAATCACGGATTATTACGCGCCGCTGACCGTGCGCCGTGCGGGACTTTCGGACACCCAGGAGTATCTGGGTACGGAGAATCCGCCGGCGCCGGGATCGCTCTCAACTGTGATTGCCGCGCTGCAATCCACGCCGGGACGGCTGTTTCAATCGGCCGAGCAGGCTTCTTATGATGCGTGGATCAAGCTGTATCGGCCCGACGAGAATTCCGTCAATACCACGATCAGCTATTACACGAAAGGCGCGGTGGTGGGATGGCTGCTCGATGCGCGGATACGCCATGCGACGGGCGGGACGAAGTCGCTCGACGATCTGATGCGTCTGGCGTTTTCGGAGTATTCGGGCGATCACGGCTTCACGCCGGATCAGTTCAAAACCGCGGCGGAGAAGGTTGCGGGCGTGCCGTTGCGCGATTTCTTTCATCGCGCGGTGGAATCGACGGAGGAACTGGATTACTCGGAAGCGCTCGATTGGTTCGGACTGCGCTTCAAGCAGGACGGCCAGTCGGCGGCACCGGCGAAGCCGAAGGCGTGGCTTGGCGCCGAGACCAGAATCGATAATGGTCGGCTGATTGTGAGGACCGTGCCGCGCGAAACGCCGGGGTATGAGACCGGGCTAAGCGTCGACGATGAGATTATCGCGATCGACGATTTCCGTGTGCGCGCCGATCAACTGGCGCAGCGGCTGGAGAATTATAAGCCTGGCGATAAGGTTTCGATTTTGGTGGCGCGGCGGGACCGGCTGATGAGAATCTCCCTCACGCTCGGCGAGGAACCGAAGAGGTGGCAACTGGAAATTCGTCCCGACGCCACCGACGCACAGAAGCGCAATCTGGAGAGCTGGCTGATGTAGGGCAGGTTGGTAACCTGCGGCGGATTGGCAATCCGCCTGCTCTGGTGAGCGAGACTGCGGAGGCCGATCACAAATCCGCCCTTGTTCACTGCGAATGCAGGACCAGTTTCTGCACACGCCGCTTCGCCGTTTCCGCCGCATACATAACGTTCTCCGAAGGACCCGCCAGCTCGTGAATAAGCGGCCGGGATAAGTGGTCTCGCCGATATAAAGCACCTGGTTCGGACCCGGAGTGATGCAGAGGGAGTTCGGCGCGCCAATGACCGCTGCGAGCCGGTCGCCCATCGGTATCTCGCCATAGACGAAGACCTGAATACGGCGATTGGTCCGGTCGGCAACGTAGAGGTTGTTGTTGGCGTCGGCGACGATGTCTGCGGGATGCGGAACTGGCCGAAACGCTTTCTCATTTCTTTCAAGCAGGATCGCTTCGCGCCGATTGCTGTTCTCCCCTGAAACAGCCACAGCGGCGACTGTGTTCTCGCCGCCCGTTACGGCGGCGGAGGGCCCCGCCATGCCCGGCTCCAATCCCGGAACAAAGGGCGCCCACGCCGCGGAAGTTATCAGCCGGAGCCGCCAGTCCATGCCAATCTTATGCACCTGCTGATAAGGCTGATGGCAATGTAACGGTGGCAAGGCGGCGCACGCCTCGAAGCCGTTTTCGATTTGTTGGGTGCTCTGCCGACGTCCGTAATATACTAATTCTCCAGCAGGAACGTAGTCTATGTTCAAAAAGATTGCCCTTGTGATATTGACACTGGTGACGGCTCAGGCGTTGTTGTGCCTCGCGTCCATTACCGCATTCGCACAGTTGGGCACGGGACGGCAAGTGGCCCCGAAAGGCAAGCCCGCGTCGCGCACGGAAGACGGCAAAGTGGATTTTTCCGGCGTCTATCAGGCGCCCGGACGCGCTCCGGGCGACCCGCCGAGCAAATCGGGCGAGGGCTACTCCCACAACATCGCGCGCGACCTCGACCCGGATCAGGTTCCGATGCAGCCCTGGGCGAAGGAGCTGTTTCACCAGCGCTTTGACGAAGACGAAAGCAAAGACGATCCCGAGGGATTCTGCCTTCCGATGGGAACGCCCCGCATGACGCCTTACCCGTGGGAGATCGTGCAGACCGACAAGTTGATGCTCATGCTGTACGAGGGCAATGTGCACGGATACCGCCAGATTTTTCTCGACGGACGCGGTCATGATCCCACAGTGAAGGAGACGTATTGGGGTGATTCGATCGGCCGATGGGAGGGCGACACACTCGTCATCGACACGGTGGGGCTTGGGTTTGGCGATGGCCGCAACAATCACTCATGGCTCGATGCCGACGGCCATCCGCGAACCAACAAGCTGCACATTGTCGAGCGGCTGACACGGCCTGAATTGGGGCGGGTTGTCGATCAGATCACGATTGACGATCCTGGCGCGTACACGCGCCCATGGACGGTTGTCGAGAAATCCGCTCTTGCACCGACTTGGGAGGTCGAGGAAACCATCTGCAACGAGAACCAGGATGCGCACGGCCAGAATCAGGATGCACAGCACCTGATCGCGTTGCCGCACGGTGTTGCCGCCGTGGATGGGAACAGCGAGAAAGTCAAATAACCGCTACTTGTCGACCGGGCTCTCGTAGCAGTATCGCTCGCGAATTTCGCGGTTCGGAAGCAGTTTGTAGCTTCCTTCCAGCGTGAAGGGCTTTGCGTAGGCGCCGGGGTCTTCCACCGTCACTTCGCGTAAAAGCGTAGTCGCATCCGGCCGCCGGTATCGCTCAATGACGTGCAGCTTGTCAGTGTGCGGATGCCCCGCCGAGTCGAGCCAGGTCCGGTCGTTGAAGCCGATTGTGTCCACCACCAGGGTGTCGCCCTCCCAGTGGCCAATGGAATCGCCGTACCAGGTCGGAGTGAGCCCGGCGCGGTGCTGACGGTTCAGATAGACGATGCGGAACGTGTGGATGTCGCCCTCATCGAGGATGATGACTTTCGACGGCGTCTGCACGAACTTCTGCGGATAAGGCGAAAGGCGCGCCACGCCCATCGGGAGACATTTGTTTGCGGGGTCATCCGCTTTCTTCTCGCCTCGCATGGTTTTGTCGGCGGACGGGAGCATGGAGATCTTGTCTCCGCGCTTCAGCGCTTTCGTGAAATCGCCGACGTACTTGCCGTCGGGATTCCATACTCCCGTCAAATCAGGATGGCCGTCTTTTGCCTGAGGCACGCTTTGTGCCGAGGCGAGACAGGCGATGCACCCGAAGCAAACAACCACCGCTGAAAATCGCATGCGCCCCCATTCTATACGAGCTGAATTGGAACCCGCGGATTGCGCATGACCAACGCAAAGCTTAAAAACGAGTCACAGCCATATGCGAAAAACGCAGAGTGGCCCCATCATCCACGAGGGCGGCAATGCGCAGTCGGTACCGGCAACAATGTCGGCCGGCGGAGGTATCGCGACTGGCATCCAATCGAAAGCGTGGCCTGCCGAGCTTTCACGGCTCTCCTCGGGCTTCCTTCACAGCGGCTCGAAGAGGCCGGCAAGAGGCGTTGACATTGCGAACAGCGTCTGCGCCTCCCCGCGCAATACGTGCGCAGCTCTTGGTATATCAGGCCCGCATAGCGCCGTTCAGAATGGCGGGCTCATTGAGACGACACAGGGGGCGAGAGTGACCCTTTCGCGCTCCTTTCCAAAAAACACCTCGACCACAGACCCAATGCCTTGATTGTTCTTTGCTCGTTTTCAGAACTCGCATCGTCGAAGAAGATAGAGTTGACAAAACATGAGGCCTTGCGTGTGGCAGTCTGTCCCTGTCATGCGGCTCTGCGCCGCTGCCGCGATTTTGTAATGCCAAGCCATTTTTGGATACAAGACTCCGATTCGCTGGGTCGTCGAATGGTGTAAAGACCCCCAAAATCTCTAAATGAGGAGCGCAAAATGCAAATCCAAGCCGTTCTGCTGCTTGTTTTGGCCGCCACAGTGTCCCAGCTACAGTCTCAACAATCTGCGACTCCGGGCGAGCCCCAAAAAGGTCGTGGTGCGTCCGCAGACGCGACGCTTACGTTCACTGTGGCTTCAGTAAAGCCCTCGCAGCTACCCCCGGCGGGAGCCGCCGGCAGGCAGGGAGGCTTCGCGCCCCTGACCGAACCTGGTCGGCTTCGATTTCCCGCTGTGACACTGAAAACTCTCCTGATGTTTGCCTACGATATGAAGGACTTCCAGATCGTTGGCCCCGACTGGCTGGGCGATGAAAGATTCGCGGTTGAGGCTACCATGCCGGCAGACACCACTCAGGATCAGACCCGGACAATGTTGCGGAATCTTATCGCGAGCCGCTTTAAGACTGAAATCCATCGCGAGACCAGGCAGCTCCCGATTTACTCGCTGGTCATTGCGAAGAGCGGGCTCAAAATTCCAAGCACGCCACCTCGCCCGAAGCAGATCGGGGATTCCAATTTTTCGACGGATGGTTTCCCCCTGGTCCCGGCAGAGTTCACCGGCGTCCTAACCTTCGTGATTAATGGCCAGGCAAAGATTACAGCTCAACAGGCGACTATGCACGACCTTGCCACGGAATTGGAGAGGCGGCTCGGTGTGCCGGTAAGGGACGAGACCCAACTGACAGACAAATTCGACTTCGTCGTGAAGTTCTCACCGGAAGGGCTGATCGGCCCGGGCGGGCGTCGCGGTCTGGTGACGGCAGCTCCTGACGCGCCGGAGCCGCTGGGAGACATCTTCTCGGCGCTGCAATCTGAAATCGGAGCCAAACTGGAATCGAAGAAAGGTCCCGTCGAGGTGATCGTGATTGACCACGCCGAGAAGGTACCTACGGAGAACTGACGTGGGCGGCGTTGTCAAGCCCGGACTCCATGGAACAATTTTGGGTTCCTCTCCTCAAAGTGTAGTTGCATCTGAATCTGTTTGAATGCATGGGCCTGCGGCCTGACGGGGATTTGAAAGGCACCCCGGTATCGAAAATTCCCACCCGCAGTGCGGAATTCTAATCGTATCCAAGCCAATCCCGCCTATTGATTGTGCTATAAGATCCGAAAAAATATCCCCGTCCCGCGTAGACACGCGCCTTTCAGAGTGATATTTATAGCAGCTGTATGCCTGCCTGAGTTGATTGCCGCTTGGGATTCGGGGAAGGAAAACCAAAAATGAGAAGTCTGCGCAACCGCGATGCTCTGTTCATTGCCTCGGCTTTTTGCCTCTCATTATTTCCGGGCTGGGGCAATCTCGACGCACAGGCGCCAACCGCATCTGTTTCAGGGCGAGTCAGCGATCCTTCGGGCGCCTCCATTCCGGACGCCCGGATTACCATCAAGAACACCGGCACCTCTGCCGTGCAAAATGCGAACACCGACAGTCAGGGCCGCTACATCATACCCGACCTGTCAATCGGCACGTATGATATTTCGGTAATAAAGATGGGTTTCCAGACGGCGGTCCGGGCCGGCGTCAATCTGACAGTCGGGGCCGCGCCGGTAATCGATTTCACTCTGACCGTTGGTCAGACTAATCAGACCGTGGAAGTCTCGGCGGTAGTGACCCAGGTTGACACGACTTCGAGCCAGATGGCGTCGCTGGTAAACCAGACGCAGATGCGCGAACTGCCTTTGAACGGCCGTGATTGGGAGCAACTCATTCTGCTTGCGCCGGGCGTTACAAGCTATCCATCAGGCGGAAGCAGCGCGCTGACTTCGGTCGCCAACGCTTATTCGATCTCGGGTACACGGCCGGAAGGCTATTCCAACATGCTCGACGGCGAGGACATGCTGAACTGGTGGCAGCGCAACGCCGGCGGCGACGTGACCGGCACATCGCTCGGTATTGACGCGATCGCCGAGTTTCAGACCCTGACCGGAACGTACAGCGCCCAGTATGCCGGCAATGGCGGCGCCATTATCGCCGTGACAAAATCGGGCACCAACGATTTGCACGGTTCGGCCTATGAGTTCCTGCGCAACAGCGATCTCGATTCTCGCGGATTTTTCGACGTGGGCTCCGCGCCGCCCTTCCGCAGGAACCAGTTCGGTGGAACATTGGGTGGCCCGATCAGGAAGAATAAGGTATTTTTCTTCGCGAACTATGAGGGAGTTCAACAAGTACTGGATACAACGTACATCAATTACGTGCCGACCCCAAGATATGTCACGGACAACTGCAGCGCTCCCTGCGTGGTCAATCCGGCTTCCGCCGCGATGCTGGCGCTTTACCCGGCTCCGAACGGCGGATTATTCGAGGGAAACCCCGAAATCGGCATTTACAATTATGCCTCGTCGGGGGAATCTGTGGGTGATTTGACTGCTTCAGCGGGATTGATGACGGAGGAAGATTCGGAGTTTCCGGCAGGTCGCATCGAAGGAGCGCTGCAGCAGTTCCTCTGATTCCATGGCGTAGACGAGCGGGCCGCCCTCGTCATCGATCCGGTCGTCTAGAATCTGCTCGATGGGTTTCCTTCTCAGAGAA
>JASHSD010000918.1 GCA_030036985.1 Bryobacteraceae bacterium | reverse complement strand
TCGGCGGGATCGAAGAGATTGCCCGTGCGCACCAGCGCCGTTCCGCGAATCGGGGGCAGCTCGTGATTTTCGAGGAGATAGATTTTCAGGCCGTTCGGCAGAGTCGATTCTTCCACCTTGGGAATTTCGATTTGCTTCAGCGGCGGGTATTTCAGATCTTTCCAGGATGGCGGAACGGCGGCCGGCCGCGGGGCCTGGGCGGCGGCCAGGATCGGGATCAGCAGGAGGAGCGCACGCATGATGGTTTTCACTTTTCACCTTCCGGCTGGAAGGTCACGGCGACCGTCCGATTGTCGTTCGTGAAGTACTGGCGCACCACTCTCTGCACGTCGTCCGCGGTCACTTTATCGATCTCGTCCAAATCGGTGAAGAGTCTTCTCCAGTCGCCGTAAGTCGCGTAGTATTCAGCCAGAAGCTGGGCGAGACCGGCGTTATCGTCCAACTGGCGGATCAGGCCCGCGCGCGTGCGCAATTTGATCCGCGCGAGCGACTCTTCGTCCACCTTTTCTTTTTTGAGATTGGCAATGATGGAATCGAGTTCCTTCTCGTTCTCGGCGGCCGTGTGGCCGAGGCCCGGAATCAGATAAAAGAAGAACAGCGACGGATACTTGCCGCCGGGGAACTCCGATTCCGCCCCGGCTTCGAGGGCCAGCTTCTTGTCGCGCACCATATCGCGATACATGATGCTGGTGCGCCCGCCGGAGAGCAGGTCGGAGAGAACGTCGAACACGGGATCGTCCTTGTCGTATTCGCTGGGGCGATGATAGGCGATGAACTCCATGGGCTGCGCGGGCGAGGCGACTTCGACCCGCTTGGGGCCTTCCTGCGCGGGTTCGGTGGTCATGACCGGATCGGGCAGAGGGCGTTTCGGCAGGCGTCCGAAATATTCCTCCGCGAGGCTGCGCATGCGGGCGGGATTCACGTCGCCGACGATGGCGATGGTGATGTTGGCGGGCACGTAATATTCGGCGAAAAACTTTTCGGCATCCTTCACGCGAAGGTTTTCGATATCGCTGGCCCAACCGCCGGGCATGTTGCGGTAGGGATGCGCTTCAATGGCCGTGGCCAGCATCTGCTCCATCAGCTTGCCCTGCGGATCGGATTCGACGCGCATGCGGCGTTCCTCGCGCACCACGTCGCGCTCCTTGTAGAACTGGCGGTAGACGGGATGGAAGAAGCGGCCGGATTCGAGATAGAACCACAGCTCGACGCGATTGGCGGGGAAGTTGTAGAAATATTGGGTGGAATCCTCGCCGGTCTCGGCGTTCATGCCGACGCCGCCGTTTTCCTCGATGATGCGCGGGTAGAGGTTGGGGACGACATAGGTATCGGCCTTCTCGATGGCCGCGTGCAGCTGCGTGTTCAGGGTTTTCAGTTTGTCCGGGTCGGCTTTCTGAAGTTTGGCGCGCTCGGCGTCGAGCTGGTCGTAGATGCGTTCGATGTTATCGAGCGCGGCCTTTTCGGCGGGCCAGTTGGTGCTGCCGATGGTTTCGGAGCCTTTGAAGGCCATGTGCTCGAACATGTGGGCGAGGCCGGTGCGGCCTTTGGGATCGTCCACCGAGCCGGCGTTCACGTAGGTGTGGAATGAAACCACGGGCGCCTCGTGGCGTTCCAGCACGATGAAGTGCAGGCCGTTGGGCAGAGTGAATTCAGTGACGCGTTTCGCGAATTCCTGAAGATCCTGGGCAGGCAGAGAGGCGGCCAGCAGCAGCGGGAGAAGCAGGTTGCGGATTTTCACGTTTTTCTTCTTTACATTCTAGCCGGGGAAGCGGGAGGGCCTGGCGCGGCAGCCGGCGATTACTTTGTGATATGACTGAACGAGCGATTCCGCGTCACAAGGAAAGCAGGCGTGAGCGAATTGCTGCCGGCCGCCGCGGGGCGCTGCCGGCGCAGGAGTCCCATGAGCCTCAGAACAGCCGCGTTTCTCGCCATCGTGGGGATGGCCCTTTGGACCATCCTCACGGGGATCAATTTCGTTCGCGCGATTTTCGCGGTCGCCTCCGGCATTTCTCCCGCCGTGAATCTGCTCACAACGCTGGTTCCGTTCGCCGCCGCCCTCAGCCTGCTGATCTTTTTCGGGGCGTTTTACAACTCGCGGTCCTGATCAGGCACGGCTTATTGGAAGCTGCGCACGGCGCCGGCTTCGTCGTGGTGCACTTCGAACAGCCGGTAAACGCTTGTCATCCGCAACAGCTCTTCCACCCGCTTCGGGAGCGCCGCCAGCTTCATGACGCCGCCGCGGCTGCGGGCGTTGGTGAAGCCGGAGACAACTTCGCCCAGACCGGCGCTGTCCAGGGCCGAAACGCCGCTCAGATTGAGGACAATCTTCGGGTTCTCTACGGCCGCCGCGCGCAGCAGCGTTTCGCGCAACGCGCGCGAGCCGGGTCCAAGTGTGATCCGGCCGGAGGCGTTGACTACGTTCACCGAGCCTGTGTGGTGAGTTGTGATTGAAAATGACAATCCGAAGGGTCTGCACTCAATTGTAACGGCAGACCGATACCCGATTCATCAAGGTAACATAAATACTTATCGGATAATCCGCTCCCGTTTCTGTATGTGGTTGACTTCGGCAACCCAGTCGCAGTAGCCTTCGTCCAGAGGGTGTATGGCCCACCGTTTGACAACTCTGACAGCCGTACTATTCCTGGCCGGTATCCCCGGTCTGGGCCAGATCATCATTCCCGGCGTCGGGTATCCCGGCGGCGGCTACGGATATCCTGGCGGTCGCCGGGGGTATCCTCAACAATATCCGAATTCTCAGAGCCCCTCCGAACCCACCAACACCAGCATGGTCGGCATCCTGCGGAAAATAGAGGATAAGGACGTCATTATCGAGGGTGACGACCGAGCGATTACGACCATCGCCGTCACGAGTTCGACGAAGCTGCGCGACACTACCGGTAAATCGACCAACATGGGCGATTTTCAGCCGGGCGATCACGTTCGGATCGAGACAAAACAGGAACACAACAACGCCAATCTCGCCTATCGCGCGTTAAGCATGACTATGATTCGGGAGGGCACGATGGACGAGCACGCGGCCGCCTCGCAGGCTGAGGACGATCCGACGCATCCCATCACAAAGCCGTCCGGCAACTCTTCTTCGGCGTCGGCTTCTTCGGGCGACCTGAATCGGCCCGTATTGCATCGGGCGTCGGGCGCGGACAGTTCCTCCAATTCGTCCAACGAGTCCGACGACGATAACGACCCCGATCGGCCGCACCTGCGGCGGGCACCTTCGAGTGGCGGAGACAGCACGAGTTCGTCGAGTACCGCTTCGAACGGTTCGAGCTCGTCGAGTTCCTCGAGCGATGACGACGACCCGGATCGGCCGCGGCTGCGTCGCGCCCCTTCGAGCGCCGACAGCACTCCCGTCCAAAATCCGAACAGTTCCGCTACCGTGGCTGCGCCGCGTCCGGCTTCGACGTCGTCTTCATCGAGTTCAGCTTCATCGAGTTCATCGGGCGATGCGGACGATGCGCCGCCGGTGCTCAGGCGGGCGCCGACATCCGGAAGCGGTTCCTCGTCGAACGACTCGACCACGACGGTGGCCGATGCGCGTCCGAGCATTCACGCCAACGATAACAATGGGGTGACCCAGTTGCCCTCCGCGCCCGTTGTCGGACCCGCGGAGCAGCCGGTGTCCAACTCCGGCGGGCTGCGCGTACCGAACAGATTGCCCAGTTCGGGCGACGACGTGATCGACCAGGCGCGGCAGGCGGGATTCTCTTACAGCGAGACGCTGCCGAACTACATCGTGAAGCAGTACACGACGCGCTACGAGACTCAGGCGGCGCGCGGCGGCCACACCTCGTGGCAGGCGCTCGACGAAGTCACGGCCGATGTGCTCGAAGTGAACGGCGTCGAGCAGTACAAGAACATTATGGTCAACGGGCACACGCCGCGGGAGGATGTCACCAAGACCGGGTCGTGGTCGAGCGGCGAGTTTTCCAGCCTGCTTCTGGACATCCTTTCGCCGGCCACCAACGCCGATTTCCACGGCAGACGTTCCACCACCATCGCGAATCGCGCGGCATACCGTTACGATCTCGAGGTCCAGCAGCCGAATTCGCACTGGCATATCGAATCCGAGGGACAGACCTACATGCCGGGTTATACGGGCACGGTGTGGATCGACAAGCAGACGTATCGCGTCCTGCGCATCGAACTGCAGGCGGAGCGCATGCCGTCGGGTTTCCCGCTGGACACGGTGGAATCGGCGGTCGATTACGACTTTGTACAGATCGGCGACGGAAAATATCTGCTGCCGGTGCATTCCGAGTCGTTGAGTTGCGGGCGCGGAACCAGCGACTGCAGCCGGAACGTGATCGAATTCCGGAATTACCGGAAGTTCTCGGCCGATACCAGCATCACCTTCGACACCAATAACTAACGAGGCTCCGCCTCAGACCGACGAGATGCATATCGCGGGATTGAGGGATATCGGATAATCCAGGGGTTGGCTCCTGGGAACTGAAAAGAGCAGTTCCGTTCATTGGACCGCCAAGCGGTGTTCGGTCCCGAAGGGCCGGTGTCAACCGGAGCCGCCCATGAGTATCCCACGAACTGTCGCCGAAGTGATTCGAGAGCACGTCAGCCTGGAGATCGAAGGCATTGACCGGATGTACCTGAACGTGTACGTGCCGGCCTTGCAGCGGGAAGGAGGAGTAGCCGGTTTCCCGTTTCCATCGCGGTTACCAGTTTGCGTCCAGCGCGCTGATGGACCCGATCAGCAAGGCCTTCATCGCGGAGATGGAAGAGTTCG
>JASHSD010000917.1 GCA_030036985.1 Bryobacteraceae bacterium | reverse complement strand
AAGGCTATGGTTATGTCGATGTCGGGCGCGCCTATGAGAAAGCCGGCGATATTGCAAACGCCATAAAAAGCTATACCGAAGCGTCGCGTCTCGCTCCCGAGTATCCGGCTGCATTCGTTCACCTCGGCATTCTGGACACGCGCCGCGGAGAGGATGCCGCCGGCGAAGCGGCTTTTTCTCATGCCGAGTCTCTTTATCGCGCTGCCGGCGATGTGGAGGGCGCCGCTGAAGTCGCCTATGAGCGCGGTTACGCGGCGAGTCTCAAGGACGATCTGCCGCGTGCGCGCGAACTTCTGGGGAAAGCGCTCCGCGCGGCTCAGGACATTCCGAGCGCCCAACTCGAAATCCGCACCACAGTAAGGCTGGCCGCAGTGGAATATCTCGCCGATCACCCGGACGAGTCCATAGATCTGGCCAATCGCGCCATACGGCTGGCGCGCGATAACGGCCTCGATTACTGGGCAATTGACGGTCTTGTCCGCCTTGGCACTGCCTGGGTGATCAAAGGCGATAACGTCCATGCCGAACCTCCGCTCCAGGAAGCGTTGTCGCTCGCGCGGGAAAGCCAGCGCCCGCGTCTCGCCGCCAATGCGAACCTGACCCTTGCTCAAATCCGCAGTCAACAGGACAAACCAGACGATGCCATTCGGCTGGCGCAGGCGGCGCTCGACTACTATCAGCCTGCCGGCTTCAATGTGGAGTCGACAAGCGCGCTGATTCTGATCGTCCGCGCCGAACGCGATAAAGGAGACTTGAAGACGGCTTTGCCTCGGGCCAGGCAGGCGCTTGAACTGGGGAAAAGATACGGCACATCGATAATCCAGCTGGAGGAGTTGATGGGCAGCCTCCTGCTCAAGATCGAAAACTACCCCGAGGCGTTGATGCATTTCGAAGCCGCGCTGCACGCTGCGCAGTCCGTCAACCGGCTCGTCGAATATGAATCCGAGGCCTGTGCCGAGGCCTTGTGGCGTCTTGGGCGTTACGACGAGGCAGCCTCGATGATCGCGTCGATTCCGGCCGACGTGGCGAAACGCCCGCGCATGGCAGCCGGCATTCAGGAGCTGAATGGCTATATAAAATTGAGCCGCCTCGAATCCGGAGCCGCGCTGGACATCGCCCGCCGCAGTCTGGCGAATACTGCCGGTATGTCGGAAAACACGGTCGTCGATTTTCAGATTCTGGCGGGTGAGGCGGCGGCCGCCGCCCACCAGGGCAAAAAGTCGTTGTCTTATTGCGACGAGGCGCTTCAGGGCGCAAAAAAGGAGGGGGATTCGGAATTGGCGGCTCGCGCCGGCATCTGTCTCGCGGACGCCAATCTTAGCGCGGGATCTTACCGGCAAGCGCTGCCCCTCGCCGAGTCCGCCTGGCGTTTCTTCAGCGCATCAGGTCAGACCGAGTCTCAGTGGACAGCGCTTCTGGCAATGGCGAGAGCTTACGATTTATCCGGAAATAAACCGGAAGCGAAGAAATTTTCTTCTGAAGCACTAGACTTACTGAATGAGTCCGGGCATAATTGGGGAGATCCTGCGGCGGAGACATACGCGCGGCGTCCAGACATTCAGGCGCAGCGGACCGAGATCATCCGGCTTTCGCGGGAATGAAGGGAGGTCCTGAAATGTCCCTTGGGCGAATGACCGCATTCACTTTCGCCATTTTGCTTCTTGCGGCACTCGCTGGGTGCAGCCGCATTTCCATTTTCGCGCCCATCCACAAAACGTCTCCTCCGGAGTCGCCCGTCATCGTCAAAGGGGGCTCAATTGATTTTTTGGCCAGGAAGGGCTGGAATTGGTCGTCCACAAATACCCCCTGCAGTATGCCGGGCACGATCATACCCGACATGAACCCCTGCTACGTGAGCTCGCCGTCCACAAACCCAGCGCATCTCGATACCTCCAAGATCACGATTGTGGGAGTTACGGGACCGGGAGTCACGAACGACTCCATCCAACTTGCCGCGGGACAGCCGTGGAAAATAACGGTTTTTGAATCCAAAGCTGATGGCTCGCTGGACACCAACGGTGTTTTTATGTGTTCCAGCGACGCCAATGGCAATTGCAATCAAGCCGGCTATGTGACTATCCAAGCGACCAGCGGAGATGGATTTTACAACGTCAACCCAACGGACATGAAGTATCATCACTACAACTGCAAGCCGAGCCTGCAGGACCAGTGCGAAGGCATGAAGGCCGTCAGTTTTAACGGCGCTGCCACCTACACCTGTAAGGCATCCAATGGCTGCTTCGTTTACATCGGATCGTACTGAGCCGGCAGAGAGCCGCTCCTGACCGGAGGCGAACCGGTCAGGAGCGTCCACACTGCCGATCGGTTCGGTTTCATCGGCCGAATTCGCAGCCCAGCAGCCACCGATCCGTAATACTCCAGGCCGCGTCGCCATACAACGCCAGATTCATGACAATGCAGGCGTCGCCGTCCTCATCCACCAGTTTGAGATCGTAGCTGCCCGGGTCGGCCGTAACCATGACCGATTCTCCAGTCGCCAGCACATCGTTCCGAAGCAGGTCGGGCCCCCAGTTGTCGTCGCCTGTCGAGGACATATGGACTTCGTAGATGTCGTAGCTGGAATTGTTCTGTATGCCCACCCTGATCCGGTTATTGATGGCGCCCGCGGGAGCCGTAGCGCCAACCGCCAGACAAAGTGCTGCAGCGATGCAAACGGCTCCGCTCCCGATCGTCGCCGTTCTGAATGATCGAAACATTTTCGTATCTCCTTTTCTCGGGCCGCTCAGCGGCCACATCCCGATATGCGGGAACGGAGAAAAGAAGGTGCAAAACTATTTCGCACCCTGGGTTCAGAACTGAGACAGGCAGCCGGGGCCAGCCGCCAATGATGACGATCAGTCGGATACTACTACTACTTCTTCTTCGCCGCCGCCGCGTCCTTGATCGCTTTCAAATGCGGCAGATCGCGGTCTTCCTCATGGCACGCGGCTTCCCGAAGCTCAAACTTCTCCCGCCTCAGCGGAAAGGACACCGTCCAGGGCCGCGTATAAACCACCGGATCGGTCACGGTCGCCGTGTAGCTGTACGAGTCCGGACCCGTCGGCGTGAATCGCTCCACCACATGCTCGGCGTAGCTGACAATCTCGCCGCCTTCATCCAGCCAGGTTTTGCCGTTGAAGTTGGTGGTGTCGATCACCAGCGTGTCGCCCTCCCAATGCCCCACCGAATCGCCCTGCCACAAACGCATGTTGTCGGGCAGGTGCGGTCGGCCATCCAGCGGCACGATCCGCCAGGCCGTGCGTTCACGCATGAACAAGATGTAGTCGGGCGTCTGAATGATCTGGTATCCATCCGGGACCCACATGTCCCGCGGCACGCCCGGTGGGAAGCAATGAGCCGTCGGATCGTCGTAGCCGCGTTCGCTCAAGTTTCGGCTGACCCTCTCCGCCACCGCCCAAGGCTGCATTGGAAGCTTGCCATCCGCCGGATCGACTATGGCGTGGGGACCGCGGCCGGACCCGCGGGGTTCTAGCCCCTGATTCGCGCCTCTCGACGTCGTTTCCCAGTAGCCCTGCATGTCCGGCTTTCCCTGCGCCGTTCGACGAAGACCAGCCACAGGCGCGGCCGGAGCGGGCTTGAAGGTGGATGCGGCCATCTTAATGGGAGGCGCTTTGTCGCTGCCCGGATACCACGTCCGCTCTTCGCCCTCTCGCGTGAACGCGCCGTTTGCTTCCTCCACTTCCGCTTCACAGACGTATTCGTAAAGCCTGGTGCGATCCGTGCGCCGGTGCAGCGCAATGTCGATGGTCCACGGCTTCGTGAAGACCTTCCCGTCTTCGATGGTCGCTTCGTACTGAATCGTGTCGGGGTCCGTCATCCGGTATCGCTCCACCACGTGAAGCGCGTCGCTGTGGAAGTCGCCCGAAAGGTCGAACCAGGTTTTGTCGTTGATGTCGGCGACGTCCACGACCAACGTGTCGCCTTCCCAATGGCCGCGCGAATCGCCCATCCAGAAATCGATGTCAGTGGGATGCGGAGAGCCGTCCATATGGATCAGGCGATAATCCAGCTCCCATTCGAAGGCCATTGCGATGGCTGTGCGCGTCTGGAAAATCTGGAACGGAAAATCCAGATACATGATGCGCGGCACGCCGGGCAGGTAGCACTTCCCGAACGGATCGGCCGTCGCCCGATTGCGGAAGTTCTCGTCGCGCTTGGCAGCGGCCCATGGTTGATACGGGATTTTCCCGCCGCCGGCGAGAACCGATGGGCCGGCGAGCAGGTTGAGACTGGCGATGTGATCTTCAAGACCGGAGGACGCACTGCCGGTCGCCTGCCAGATTCCCTGCAGGTTTGGTTTACCGTCCGCGGTGCGGGGTAAAGGCCGTTGCGGGTTCGCATCCGTGCGCGCCGGAGCGGCGAACAGGGCGCTCGTCAGGGCGGTTGCGGCGATCGTGGCGAGAAGGTATTTGCGCATATGTGAGTTCATCCGTTCGCTTGCAGTGCCGAGAGGAAAAGTATACCAATTGAATCGCGGAGCGGCTCACTATAGAAGTAGTAAAAGAGCCGAACCCAAGTCCTCGACCAATCGGTCGCTTCTTGATAGCTAAGTGATGGATGATACAGGGACTTATCCGTTCAATCGTGTTCCGCCCCATCCAACCCCCATCCGGCGCAGTTCAATGTTTTCGTATCGACCTGAGTCGTCCGGCGATACTACTCTGTACCATACCTGCAACTCGGGATCTCAGGAGACTTCAGACGAATGCACAAACCGATCAAGTACGTGGAAAAAGCGGTCACGATAGCCGCCGAAGCCGGATGGCGCGTTTTCAATACCTTTAACTCGATCAAGCCGAACCCTTCTTTCACGCCCAAATGGTCGGAAAAGCCCCTGCTGAAATCCTGGGAGAAGCAGAAGCCGCCGCTCGGCTGGCCGCGCCAAACCGATTCGTTGTGCCCCAAGTGCGTGCCTGAGATCCGCACCAAGATCGTGAACGGCGACCTGCCGGTCGAGATCCTCAAGAACGAAAAAGTGGGCGAAATCAAGGCCCAGATCATTGAGCGCGACGGCAGGATCCTTATGGTGAAGGAATGCCCCATTCACGGCCGATTCGAGGACGTGATGGCGATCGATCCCGCGTTTTTCAAGCACCTCGAAAGCGTTTTCCCCGGCCGCGACATCCGCGCCCATAACGATAAAGATCTCCACAACCATGGTTCCAGCACGGTGACGCACGGCCGCGGATCGGTTCTCACCATCGATCTCACCAACCGCTGCAACATGATGTGCGATCCGTGCTTTATGGACGCCAACCAGGTCGGCTTCGTGCATGAACTGACGTGGGAAGACATCAAGACGCTGCTTGACAACGCCATTTCGATCAAGCCGCGGCGGCAGATGTCGGTGCAGTTCTCGGGCGGCGAGCCGACGCTTTCGCCTTATTTCCTCGACGCGGTTCGCTATGCCCGGAAGGTCGGCTACAACAGCGTGCAGGCGGCGACCAACGGCATCGAGTTTGCGAAAAGCCCCGAGTTCTGCCGGAAAGCCGCGGAAGCGGGCCTGCGCTACGCCTATCTGCAGTTCGACGGCATCGGCAACGCGGCGAATTCGCATCGCGCGGTGGGCAATCTGTTCGATGTGAAGCTGCGCGCCATCGAGAATCTGCATTCCAACGGCGTCGAGATCGTTCCGGTCATCACCATCGTCAACGGCATCAATAACGAGCAGGTGGGCGCGGTCATCAAGTTCGCTCTGGACAATCCGAAGAAGATTTCGTTCCTCTCGTTCCAGCCGGTCTCGTTCACGGGCCGCGACGAGGAAGTCACGGAAGAGCGGCGCGCGGCGCAGCGTTATACACTTTCGCACCTCGCGCATGACGTGAAGGATCAGGTCGGCATGGGCGTGCCCACGCGCGATTGGTTCCCCATTTCGTTCATGAGCACGTTCTCCGATTGGGCGGATCTGGTGCACGGGCCGAACTCCGATTGGGGCCAGTTGAGCTGCGGCTGCCATCCCAACTGCGGCATCGGCATGGCCGTGATGATCGATAAGGAGACGAAGGAATTCCGCCCTGTGACCGCGTTCCTGAACGCCGAACAGCTGGCGAAGGACGTGGCCGCCGTGAACGACGCGGCGCGCGGTAAGTTTTTGTCCGTTGTGGGCGTCGCGCTGTCGCTGCTGCGGAATTACAAACCGATGGAAGCGCCCAGCGAGTTCAAGCTCACCGACCTGCTGCAGAAATTCGACAAATGCTTCGGCGCTACCGGCCGCAATTACGGCAAGGTCAGCGGCGACCGCACGTTCGACGATATCGAGAAGCGCCGCAAGGACCGCTGGAACTTCCTGTTCATCGCGGGCATGTGGTTCCAGGATCTTTTCAACTACGATTTCCGCCGCACCGAGCAGTGCATCATTCCCTACGCGACGCAGGAAGGCGAGATCAGCTTCTGCGCTTACAACACCGGCGTGGGCTGGCGCAACATCATCGAGAAGATGCACATGACGGCCACGCTGACCAAGTGGTATGACGAGCACGGCCGCCACGAGATCTTCGCCGGCGGCAAGAAGGTGGGCATGAACGACGTGGGCCACCATCTCCAGCTCAACATGGACCACGTGAACGCCGAAGCC
>JASHSD010000916.1 GCA_030036985.1 Bryobacteraceae bacterium | reverse complement strand
CGACCGAGGCGGGTACCGCGCTGAAAACTGCATTGAAATCTTTCTCGGGAAAATTTGAATCCAGCAGCGTATCGAAGCTGCCGCCCCGCCAAGCGCTGTCGGGATTGGGGTCGCTGGCCGGATGACCGTCGTGAAGAAAAGCCTTAGTGCCCACTACGACACAGCCGTTTATCGAAGTACCCGTGGTCGGTGAGTTGGCGGTGCCGACGCTGATGACCAAATCCGGCGCAGACCCGTAGCCGGCAATCTGGGGCAGGAACTTCGCCTTATCCTCGGTACTCGATTGTCGGGCCGCCGTGGTCTGCATCAGAAGATCGGATATGCACCAGACTTCAGCGCTTGTGTTTTTAAGCGTGAATATCGCGCGGGGAAGCGCCGCGGGAGCTGGTGATTGAGGTGCGGGTGTCGGCATAGCCGGCGCCAGCAGCGGCCACGGTAGGTTCGTGGCATTGGGATTCAGGAGCGTCGAGAGGACGGGTTCGCATTCCCACCACTTGTTTACGATCACGACAACTCTGTGCATGAATTTGTGTATTTTACGTTAGAAACCACAGATTGTATCAACCGGCAACGCCGCGCTCCGCTCCGGCATGGCCCGGCAGGGCGCGAGCTGGTGTCATTCGGATTCCGACCGCTCGGTGCCCTCGCGCTGCACGCCTCCGTGATCAGGTGTCCCAAGTTTCAGGAGCCGCTTCACGCGGCTCTCGCTGTTCGTCTTGGCATGAACGAGTTTCGGAGTTTCAACAGCGCGCGCTGTTTGATCTGAGATACGCGGCTCTCGTTAACACGAAGTTCAGCGGCAATTTCGCAGTTCTGCCAGCCGAGGTCATACAGCAGGGTGATTACGCGGTTCTCTCTCGCGGACAGGCACCGCCGGGCGTCTCGAACCTCCGGGCGAGTGGTGAATGTCGTGGGGGCCGGTACGGCGAGGCAGGTTGGCGGTACCTGATCGAGACTGACTATCGCAGGCGGATTGCCGTGGCCCGTGGCGCTGAGTGCCAAAGCCGACTCCCGAACGCGCCGGCGTTCAGTCCGGGACAGCGGGTCTTCATCGCGCAGGTAATCCTGCATCGCTCCCCAGATCCGGTGCTGCGCGTAGGTTTTGAATTTCAGGCCGCGCGTCTTGTCAAACCGGTCCACGGCCTGAATCAGGCCGATC
Source organism: Bryobacteraceae bacterium (assembly GCA_030036985.1). Lineage (GTDB taxonomy): Bacteria > Acidobacteriota > Terriglobia > Bryobacterales > Bryobacteraceae > BOG-234. The sequence continues at coordinate 5,196 of JASHSD010000916.1, read as the reverse complement.
ATACCCGCGCTGGCCAGATCGTCGAAAGTGACGCTCGGCGGCACGCGGCGCTGGAACCGTCTCGCGATGGGGTTTACAAGATCGAGATTCTGAAGGATCGCTGTTTCGCGGGCGTCCTGCTGCGTGGTTGTTTCGGTGGCGTTTCGGAGTTTCATCTTCGGTCCTCTTCTGCCCGTCGTGTTCGGGGCAAAATTCGGCGAGCGGACCTGCTCTTGACCGACTTCACGAGTGGAGGGGGATCACCCACTCGCCGCTCTGGGCGAGCGGAGGGCTGCACGAAACGGAACGCAGTGCAGTGAAGGAAGCCTGGGGATACCCGAGTGGAGGCGGGAGAGCGCAGGTAGGCCGATCAGGCCGTCAAGCGAAGCGTTGCCCGAACATGCGGGGCAGAATGAGCCGAAGCGAACCACGGACCCACTGTTGAGAAAACGAAGTCAGGGAATCGCGGATCAGGAGCCGCGTGATTCGACTAACTCGGAGCCGGACCGGCGGGCAGACCCTCAGCGTGCGCGGCTGCGGTCGTTGTCGAGTCTGGGAAGCCCCTGATCGAAGCGCAGAGCCAGCCGTTCGCCGATTCTGACATCGCGATTCAAAGCGGCTGCCGGGACGATGATAAAGCTGTTGGCGGCGGTTGCCACTGCGATGTGCCCGTCGTCCTTCGCCACGGCGCGACCGGTGACCGGTCCGGATTGCGGCGGCGTACGCTGCGAGATGGGGAGTTCTCCGATTGCGGTCTTGGAAGCGCGCATGTAGGCCTCCGCCATCTTCGCGACGTGGTCTCGGGCGGGTGCCGCAGGCGATGGCATCTGTCCCAGTTCGATTTCGTCTTTCAGTTCCGGGGTCGAGTCGACGCCCTGCTGATCGCCTTTATCGAGGTCCAGCGCCGCATCGAGTTCCGCTTGGCGCGAGAGCAACTGCTTCAGACGTTCTTCGTGCTCGAACGACCGGTCGGCCTGCATCTGATAGTCCGCCAGTTCTTTCTCGATCCGCGCTACGCGGATTCGCTGATCGTCGGCGAGCTTGTCCAGATTTCTGAGCGTGTACTCAATGCTCTGGATCGTTCCAACCGGATTCACCGGATTCAACTTTGAGGAGTACGTCGCCTGTCCGCGCACGAACAGGTCGGGAATGCGTTCGTCGTCCGAAAATACTCCGAATCCGCTTTGTTTCCCCCGGCTGAGAATCTCGAACCCACGAAACGTTCCCCGCGCTTGCAGGCTCTGATCGTCGCGCCACGAGAGAATTGAGAACGTCAGTGCCTTGGCCGCTTCCTCCCGTGCGCCCTTGCCGGCAAAAACGCGGTTGCCCACGGCCATGCTGAAATCTGCTTCATCAGCCGCATTTCTGGTCGCGATGTCGGCTTCGATCTTTGCCAGTTGCTGCTTCGCTTCCGCGATCTGCCGCGGCAAGTCTCGAATCTCCCAGCGAATGTGCCGCTGTTGGTTCGCATGCACGGCTCGGAGCTGATCCAGCTTGCGAACTTCAGTATCGATCTTGATCTTTTCGACAACGGCCGGATCGCCCGATGCAATCGCCTTGATCTCGGCGTAGGTAAGAGCGCCGCCCTCCAGGTCTTCCGCGGAACGGACCGACGTTTCTCCCCGCATTACCTGGTGAATGAAGCGGGCCTTGGTTTCGAGCGTCTGCCACATGTACGCATCGAAGGAGCCTTCCGTAACGTACCGGAAAATCCGAACCTCTTTATTGGAATTCCCTTGGCGCAGGATTCGGCCTTCACGCTGTTCGATATCGCGGGGCCGCCACGGCGCGTCGAGATGATGAAGAGCGATCAGGAGTCGCTGGATGTTCGTCCCTGCGCCCATCTTCTCGGTAGAGCCGAGCAGAATTCGAACTCTTCCGGCGACCACCGCGTCGAAAAGAAGCTTCTTCGCGACATCGGTCTCGGCGTCATGGATGAACGCGATCTCGGCTGCCGGGACTCCGGCCTGAACGAACTTTGAACGGAGATCTTCGTAGACGTTGAACCGTTCCGGGTCCGGCGTCGAAAGGTCGCTGAAAACGAGTTGAGTGCAACGTTCCTTCTCGGTCGCTCTCCAGATGCCGACGATGCGACCAACGGCGCGATCGAGTTTCGTTTCGCTTTCGGGTCGCGCGCCCGGATCGATCAGCCGCATATCCAGTGCCGCCTTTCGACCTTCTCCCGTTATCTTGAGCATGTTGTCTACGGAGGGATCAACGCGCTGCGTTCTCAATCTCTCGGCGCGCTCCGTCAGAGTTCGGATAAACGTCTTGAGTTCCGGGCTGGCGGGAACGGCTTCAATTATCGGCCTGCCGTTCTCGAGAGCCGGTCGGGGGAGGTTCAGCATATCCGCGGTTTGCACATCGGCGACGCTGCAGAACACGCAAAGCAATTCGGGAAGGTTGATGAATTTGGCAAACCGTGTGTGCATCCGGTAGCCCGATCCATCCGGGGCGAGTTCGAGGGATGTCACCGCCTCTGCGAAATTGGCCGCCCACGCATCGAAATGCTTGACACTGCGCTCCGCCAAGATTTCCGGTGCCAGATAGCGGAGCATCGTGGTACATTTCGGCTAGGGTGTTGGATATCGGGGTGCCGGTGGCGAAAACTGCACCACGCCCGCCGTTCCGTTCCTGGAGGTAGCGAATCTTGAGGAACATATCGAAGGCGCGGTTGCTGTCGGAGTTCGGCAACCCCGCAATCCGGTTCATCTTCGTCACGTATGCAAGGTTCTTGTACAGGTCCGCTTCGTCCACGAACAACTGATCGACACCCAATTCTTCGAACGTCAGCGTATTGTCTTTGGACTCGCGGTCTGCGCGTTTCTTTAGCCGCACCGCGAGCCGCTTCCGCGCCTTTTCCAGTTCCTTGACGATTCGCCGGTTATCGCCCGATTCGTCCTTGGCAAGGCCGATGGCGTTGTCGAGTTCCGCCATCTGCTTCTCCACGAAACGGTTGAAGTACTCATCGGAAACAGGGAGGAATTCAAACGAACGGTGAGAAACAATGACAGCGTCATAGTTGCCGGTGGCGATGCGCGCCATCGCCTGCTGGCGGTTCCCGGTCGAGAAATGGTCCTTTCCGGCGACGAAGAGACGCGCCTGCGGGTATAGCTTCAGAAACTCGCATCCCCACTGATCCACCAGATGGTTCGGTACGACGAACATGGGTTTTTTTGCCAGATCGAGTCGGCGAAGTTCCATGGCGGCGGCCGCCATCGTCCACGTCTTGCCGGCGCCGACCGCATGAGCCAGCAGCGGACTGCCACCCTGCAGGATGCGCCAGACGGCATTTTTCTGATGCGGCGCGAGATCGCTGTCCCGGAGCGACGTGCGAACCATGCCGGGCAGGGTCAGATGCGAGCCGTCGTAATCCCGCAGCCGAATGTTGTTGAACCGGAAGTTGTAATCTTTTGCCAGCCGGTTGGCTCGATCGCGAGTCTCCCAGATCCATTCGCGAAACCGATCCTTCAACTGCTGCTGCTTCTCGCGGGCGGCGATTGTTTCCTGTTGGTTTACGGTTCGCTTTCCGTCCGCGTCTTCGTCATAGGCCGTGGGTGTGCGCCCGTTGAGCGATTGTTCGATCAACTCGGTGGCGCGGAATCGCGCCGTCCCGTACGTTGTCGTGTTGCTGACGACGAATTTTGCGGTGTAGTCGGGTTCGACGACCCACGTCGCGATGGCCTCGGCATACCCGATCTTCACGCTTGAGGGCGTGATATCCAACAGTTCCGTGATGAAGTCCCGGATGTCCGAAGGCGGAATCCACGACGACCCCAGCCGCGCCTCGATCTCACCAGGTTCCAGGTCCTTGGGCTGGACTGCCCGTAAAGCCTCCACGTTTCTCTGATAACCGGGATCGAATCGTTCGGCGGTCTGCGCCACGGCGAGTTTCGCTCGCACATTGCCGCTGAGATATCGGTCCGCGGTTTCCCATTCGCCACCTTCGGGATTCCGATAGACCAGAGATCCAAGCTCATCCTGCAGGTCGCTCGCGCATCTGCCGGTGAGCGACTCCATGCGTGGCCAGTTGATTCCACCGGTTTCATTGAGTGACACGAGCAGAGCCTCCGACGCGGCTTCGACGCGCTCGACGGGACGATATCGCTCCAATGTCCGGCGATTGAAAATTGGTGTTTTGACTGCCCGCTTTGTCTCCGGGTTGAACTCTTCGAGAGAGAGCAGGAGAGGATGGTCAGGATCGCCAGCGAACGTCTTTACGTTCTCTCTCGCGTTGAGAGGGCCGAACCGGGCGACGAAGTAATCGTAAGTTCGATTCAGATGATTCCGGGCTTCAACGATGCTCCGGTCATCCGCATCGGAGAGCTGCGTGCGAAAGACTTCACGCACCGTATCTCGGACTTGCAGCATCCCGCGAATCCGCGCGCAGACAGAGGCCGGAAGTGTAAGGGTCTGGAAAACGGCACCATTACGAACAACGATTTTTCCGTCACGATCAGCCAGCCCGCCATCTTTCACTGCCCCAACTTCCGGGACTTGGTCGGCGCCGATCTGGATAACTGGCCCGGCAGTTTCCCTATTCCGATACACATCGCGGGGAAGACGTGAGATGGCTTCGGCCAGAACGGCCGCGTTCAAGTTTCCGATCAACTCCGGCGCCGGGCCATACTGGCTGTGCTCGATCTCCATCCGGCCGAGCATCATTTCTGGATTTCGCGCAAAGTACTCGTTGATCTCAATCGGCCCTTCGCCCGTTTCGATGGTTGCAAGGCCCGTCCAAGTCTCCTTCGATGGTGACATTTCCGGATATCGCTTCTGCAGGAAAAGTATGTCGGTGGTGACTTCCGTTCCGGCATTGCCTTTGAAAGCGCTGTTCGGCAGGCGCAGGGCGCCCAGCAGCAACGACGCCTCAGCCAAATGGCGTCGCACAGAAGAATCTTGCTTGTCCATCGTGTAGCGGCTGGTGATCAGAGCAACAATCCCGCCGGGACGCACAACATCCAGGCATTTCGCGAGGAAATAATCGTGAATTGCACGCGTGAGGTGCGGACTTCGCCGATACGCGGGATCGAAGACAGGGTAATTGCCGAATAATGATCTGCTGACGATTATTCGGCTAATGGCGAGGTTTCGTTAATGATGAGGAACGCGGCCGGATATCTGTGTTTGCAGGTGTCCGACCGGGCTCACCTCACCATTATTTCTTGCGGTCTCAGAGCGAATCGAGCCAGTCCAGCAACTCCGCCTCGCGTTTCC
>JASHSD010000915.1 GCA_030036985.1 Bryobacteraceae bacterium | reverse complement strand
CGGCGCCATCGTGCTCAACGCGAACGGACCGTCATTCTGCGCCGGCATGGACTTGAAGGAGACCGCGGATATCGATCAGGTGCAGCTCGCGGGCATTCACGAGCGGCTTTTCACCGTGATTCACCGCTCGCGCACGCCTATCGTTTCCGCAGTGCATGGCGCGGCGCTGGCGGGCGGAACGGGACTGGTGGCCAATTCGCACATCGCCATCGCGCGGCCCGACGCGCGCTTCGGATTGACCGAGATTCGCATCGGGCTTTGGCCGGTGCTGATTTTCCGCGCGGTGGAGCACGCGATGGGCGAGCGGCGCACGGTGGAACTCAGCCTCACTGGGCGCGAGTTCAATGCACGGGAGGCGCTCGAATACGGACTGGTGACGGAGATCGCGGACGATCCGCTGCGGCGCGCGACGGATATTGCGGTGAAGCTGGCGAGTTTCAGCCCGATCGCGGTGGGCGCGGGACTCGATTACGTTCATCAGATTCGCGGACGGGATTGGGAGCACGCGGGGCGAGTGGGACGGCAGACGCGCGACCGGCTGCTCTCGAATGAGGATTTCAAGGAAGGCGCGCGGGCGTTTCTGGAGAAACGGCAGCCGTCGTGGCCGTCGCTGGGATCGTAACACGCCGGCGCGGCTTATGGGCTTATTCCCATCCCAACAGTTCGTCGGATGGCAGTGGATCGAAAAACGACTCGGGGAACTCGAACTCGCCTTTGAACAGGCCGGGAACCCGCATTTTCGGCGGATTCTGAATGGGCACGAGACGCACCACCGGCGTTTTTCCGCGCGCAATTACGATCTCCTCGCCCCGTTCGGCACGTTCGATCGGGTTAGACAAATTCGCTTTTGGTTGTGCGCACTGTTAACTGCCATTATCAGACGGCAAGGGCGCCAATCAAGCGGTCCCGAGCCGACTTGGCGGTCCTAAGCCCAGCGGAGCTTTTTCCGAGTGGCGGACGATCCGTCCGGAGCGGGCAATACACTTCGTAGATCGCCGCTTTTCGAAGAACTTAGGCCCGCGCGGGGTTAATCCCGTATCACCCACGGTCCGGTGCCTATGCAGCTTTGGGGGTGCATTATTTCGGAAGGTCACTCGCACCATTCAGGCCGAATCTTCCAGTTTGTTGGCTTGGGAAACACAGACTCAGTAGTAGACCACATTGTGGTACGGGGATCGGCCACACCGAGCCCTACCCGCGCCATCCCGGACCACGAAGGGGCAGGATCACTCGGCTTCAGCCGGAAGAGCACTCGGAGAAGAAACTCTTTGGCAACCTCACCCATGCGGTGTACATTCTTGCGCACAAGATCACGATCCGCTTTCTGCAAGAGGGTCATCCCACCGTGTGCCAAATGACTTCGCAGTTCTGCGAGTGATATTTCTCCGCTGGGTGATTTCTCAAAGAGAAGGGTTAAGTGGGGATGGTCCTCCCCGAAAACGATAGCGGCCGCTTTCCTGGCCTTTTGCTTTAATCCGATTATGCAATCGAAATACGATTCCTCTACGAATCTCCGGGGATCGTGCCCGAACAACTCCTCGTGCTTCTGGATGATGCACGCAACCATCGCATCTCTTCTTTCCGTTTTCGATGGCTTCATGAGAGATATCTCGCCGAACGCGGCACCTTCGGCAATGGCGAGGGCGACATTCTCGAAGGCGATGTAGTAGCAGAGGAAACAAGTAAATGGGTTGCTTGATGCGTTCCCCATGTTGTACCAGTCGATTCCTCTACCCAGCACAAAGCCTTCAGGTGTGTTTGGAAAGGTCTTGAGAATAGCATCCACCGTTTTCAGATCATCGTGGCTTGGGACGAGGACGCCAGTTGCTCCGATTGTCATCCGGTACTTATTTCTCCAGCTATAGGTGGCGCCGTAAGGAAAGAATAGCATCGCCACGAACCAACTGATGCTCGCGAGCCGTTCTTCCACCTCGGTCAAATCGCCCGTCGCCAATTCAATCCAGCAGTCATATGTGCACACATTAGCCGGGAGCTCGGCTTCAATAACCGGGCATTTCCAGATGTGCAGGTTCCCTCCCTCGGTTGCGGTATAGGGTCCGGGCAACTCCAAGTTCGACCTGATCGCAAACTCGATGCATTTGTGCCCAGTGAGCCGCATATAGAGCAGCACCCCTTGAACGTCGGGGTCATCGGACAGTTGCAGACACTCTTTTATTAGGTGCTGGGCCTTCCCGGGATAGATCAGGGGCTTCCATTCGCCGAGTGTGTTATAGCGTCCCGGTAGCCCAGCCTCGTAGAGGCGTTTACCGTTGACGCGGTACTCGTTGCTACTCGGCTCCGTTGTCATCTTTAGGAACGTTACTGGTGGCCCGAAGTCCAGGTTCATTGGAAACGAGCCTTCGCGTGTCCGCCTGAACTCAGAAGTGCAGTTTTCTGAAAAATGGATACGAAGTCCGGTCAGGCCGATTTCAGGATCAATAAGGAATTCCGCGACATCGAGGCTGCCGGGAATTCTGCAGTACTTCGGTTCCGTGGCGAATTTCGAGAGCTTACCAAAGTAACAGGTTGTCAATTCCTTAAGGAGAACTACTAATGCACCACTATTGCCGCTTGGGTGCTGAGGGGCGGCGGCGCTCAAATAACCCGCTGCAACCTGGTCGGCAAGTGCGGGAAATCCAGCCGTTCGCGCGCCAGCCACAAGATGTTCGGCCTGCTGTCGGACCGTTGGCCAGACAGCATTCGGAAACGTTCCGGTTCTAAGCGTACGAAACGGCTCGATATCGTAATGGCCCGACTGCGCGCAGTTGAGAAGATTTTGCAGTAGCTTCAGCGGTCCGAGCATTGATGCCAGCGGATTGTCCGTACCGCTATTGGCGGACTCCGGTCGTTCAAGGTGATCCCGGAGCACAGTGAACTCATCCCGGTAGGCTGGGTGACACGCCACGCCATCTATTCGAATGAGCGTGTAGATGTAGTCGAAACCGCCGTGTCGCATCGCTTCTTTGAAGAGCCGCTCAATGTCTGAGAGCTCTGAAGCTTCACTCCGCGGTACAGCATCATTCTTCACGCTGTAAGTGTAGATCAACGACGCTGTATAAGCGGGCGAAAAGCGCGGGGTGGCTTCCGAAGACCGGAACCGGCGGCGGGCCAGGGGTGCGGTTGCCCGTCCACCAAGTGCGGTGGGGGAATGGTGGGACGGCGCTCGGGCCGGAATACCGGCTACTCGGAGAAAGGCCTTCGGCAGCGGCTCCCGCAGCATCGGTAGCGAAAAACCCGCTGCGACTTCAGATCCGCAAAAAACTATCGGAATCGATCCCTGCCTGCTTCAGAATCGCTCGAAGCGTTCCTTCCGGCATGTCGCCCGAATGATTGGGAATCGTCGTGTACCGATTCGTAAGGGGATTGAACCAGATTTCGTGGCTGCCCGCGGCCTGGCGGTCGAACTCAAAGCCGTGCGCCTTCAGCTTGCGTACGATCTCCCTATACCGGAATCCTGCGAGGCGGCCCATTCACGCAGCAACGACGATAGTGTAATCGCGACGGTCGGTGGTGGTGGGCAAATCCGGAAGCCCCCCGCGCTCGCGACGGGCTTCAATCAGCTTTCGTGCGACATCGCGGGCGATGTCGAGCGCCTCCGCGACGGTTCTTCCCTGAACAACCAGGCCGGGAAGTTCATCCGACGTCGCGAGAAAAAGGCCCTCCGGGAGTTCCTCAATCTGTATTCGAATCGCCAGCTCCATGCGACTTGATCGTAACATCTTCACGCCCTGATACCGCGTTCAGCCCCAGCACCACGCTCTGCTCGCTCTTGCCCGCCTGCTGCGTGATAAGCGATCTTACCGACGGGCGCAAAACTCAGTGCGTCGTGGATGGCGCCAGCGTACCATCGGACCAGGCACCGGTCAGGACCATGAAGACGGTCACCCGTTCTTCCGGATCGTCCGACGCTATTACCGGAGAGCCGGGCAGATTGGCTCCCCAGCTTTTCGCGGCATCGCCCGAAACGAAAAACATGACATGGGGATGCCAGTTCTTGCCGTCGTCGTTGAGATACTGCCGCTTCGCCATCATGTAGCACATCGATCCCGGAGCCAGCGGGGGCAGTTCCTTGTTGTCCAATGCCGCCTTGGTAGCCGAGAGGATCTGCGCTCTCGATTTTCCCTCCAGCACGAGTTTGGTTTTCTTCAGAAAAATGGGCAGAAACGTCGTTGAGGCTGCCGGGTTGAAGCAAATCGGGGCGCGGATTTTGGGATTCCAGAATTCCGGGTTATCGGTCGACTGCGCCCAGGATCGCTCCACGATGCAGACGAAGCCGTTCGATCCCTTCGCGGCAGTGGCGTAGCCATCCCGTCTTAGCACCATCACTTCGGCTGCATTCGAAATCGATGCCGGTGCGGCGCTGCGGGCCAGCGCGATCTCAGCCTTCTCGTCCGGGACCAGATACCGGTCGAGAGGAGCCATGACGGTATAGGCGCTCTTTGCGGCCTGCGCCTGCGCCTGCGCGTGGGCGGGGCGGAGGAAAAGAGTCGGAATAACGAATGCCAACGCTGTGATCGCGATATTGTTCTTCCGCATTTGATCAACCGCAATGCACCAATGGTATCCGATGGACCGCTCCCGGCGACCGCTCCCTTATGGTCGCGGCTCAGTATGGATTACGTCGGCGAATGCCTGGAATAATGCGGCCTGGCGCGCGTCGGAGGCGCTCATATTTTCCGGATGCCATTGCACGCCCAGTATGAAGCGCTTGTCCGGGCGCTCGACGGCCTCGATCGTGCCGTCTTCGACATCGCGCGCGGAGACGCGCAATCCCTCGCCGAGACGGGCAATGGCCTGATGATGACGCGAGTTCACTTCGCAGATCGGCGCGTTGCCGGCAATGCAGGCCAGCAGGGTTCCGGGCGTAATCGCAATCGAGTGAGCGGGTAATCCGAGGTTCTCCGGATTGCGCTGCCGATGCCGCGCGACGGAATCGAGATGCTGCACGAGCGTCCCTCCGTGCTGCACGTTGAGGATCTGGGCGCCGCGGCAGATCGCGAGCACGGGCACGTCGCGCGCGATGGCGTCGGCGATCAACGCGCATTCCAATTGGTCGCGCGCGTCGTCGGGCTTCTGGGTCTCGGTGTGTGGCACTTCGCCGTAAAGCGCGGGGTTCACGTCCGAGCCGCCCATGAGGAGCAAACCGGACCAGCCGTGCGGATCGGCGCCACCGGGTGCGATCACCACAAGCTCAATGCCAACGGCTCGCAAGGCATCTATATACGGCCGCGGGTAATCGGTGGATTCCGACGACCCGCTTACCGTTACTACACGGCTCATACGGTACTAAATCAATGCCGACGGACGGCGGGTCCAGGCATGCTTGCCCTTCTCTTTCGAGACCGCCTCGACATCCTTCACATAAGCGCCGGCCTGGGTCAGGATATGGTGCAGATCGTTGCCGACGCTGATGAACGGGAATCCCTTTTCGAGGAATTCGCCCACGCGCGCGGTTCCGAACAGGAAAAGCCCCAGGATCACGTTGTTTCTCGCGGCGGCGGCGCGCAGCTTTTCGGTCGCTTCGGCCAATTCGGGCGACGTGTACATGTGGGGGAACTCATATTTTTCGTAGAGGCCCATCGACATGCAGAGATCGTTCTGACCGAGGAAGAGCAGATCCAACCCCGGCACGGCCGCGATCTCGTCGATGTTTTTGATGCAGTCGGCAGTCTCGACCTGGAGCGCGATGATGATGTTCGCGTTCGCCGATCCCGCATAACCGAGCAGGCCCTTCTTGTTCATCGACCGCTGCGGAAAGTAAACCGAACGCGTGCCGGCGGTGGGATAGCGGGCGCAGCTGATCGCCTGGCGCGCCTCGTCGGCGGTGTTGATATAAGGCACCAGAACGCCGTCGGCTCCGGTATCGAGCGATTGCTGAATGCCGGGGCGATCCGTATAACCCGCGACGCGCACGAGCGATTTCGCGCCGCCGCTTGCGATGCCCGCGAGCATGGTCGAGAGGGTTTCGTAACTCATCGGCCCGTGCTGGGAATCGACGAGCAGCCAGTCGTAGCCGCTGTGGGCCAGTTGTTCGGCCACCGTGGAACTGTGGGAGTTCACAAACAAGCCGAGCTTCGGCTTACCTTCGCGCAATTGCTGTTTAAACTCGGCTCCGCTGAGTACTTCGCTCATTAACGCAGATTCTCCTGATGTGTGTTGGCTCTTTGAAATTGGGGCCTCGATGAGTATATCGTGAGGGGCCACGCAGCTTGGGCCAGGCCAGGCGGATTGCCAATCCGCCGCAGGTTAACAACCTGCCCTGCAAGCGCCGGCCGTGAAATAGGAGGAGGGCCGGGGCGGCCGGAGACGCGACTGAAGTCGCGTTTTTTGGGCGCCACATTTGAAGACGCGACTAAAGTCGCGTGTCCGATAAAGACGGGACTGAGGTCGCGGGTCCGTTACGAGAGCTTCTTCATCAGCAGATTCAGCGCGTCTTCCTGTGTCGCGCCGTTGCGGCAGGCCTCGTTCCGCGCCCGCCAGACCATTTCGGCCTCGCTCAGGATGCTTTCCGCCGCCTCGTTGGTGACATGCGCCGGAGGTTTCTCCGCAACGATAGCCGCGGCGTTCGCCAGCAGCGGATTCGTCGGCGCGCATTCGGCCAGTCCTTCGCGGGCCATATCGAGGATGTGAATGCTGCGCCGGTATTTTTCCTCCGAGGTCAGCTGCCGCAATGTGGGATCAAGGCCGACCACCGTGTTCAGCGTCTGCAGGCGTCCCCGGATCTCGGAATTATTCGGATTATGGAAAAAAGCCTGAAGAAACGCAGCGCGGGCGGAGCTGTATTGGCCGTCCTCCAGCTCCGCCTGGCCGAGGCCTTCATATGAGGAGATATCCTTCGGGTTCCTGGCCACGATCTCCTGATAAACGCCCGCGGCGCGCGACGGAGCATCCGCATCCAGGAAAAGCTTCGCCACGCGTTTCAGCATGTCCGCGCTCAGATGGGGCTCGCCCTCGATCGAAATCAACTCGGCCAGCATGTCCTGTTTCTGTCCCAGCTTCTGCAGCTCGCCGATCAGCTCCATGCGGACCGCGATGCGATGCTGCTCGGGGTCGTCGGGCCATTCGCCGTAGATCGCGCGATGATAGTACGCCTCCGCGTCGGTCGTGTCGCCCTGCTTGATGGCCAGGCGGGCTGCGATCAGATTCACATTGCCGTCGTTCGGTTCGCGCTGGATCATTTCGTTCATCAGCGGCTGGGCCTCGGCGGTTTCGCCGGCGCGGGTGAGCGCCGTGATCAGGGCGAGTTCATAGGCCGGGTTCTGGCGTTCCTCCGCGTGCGCCTCGCGCAGGGGATCGACGGCCTCGGCCGGTTTCCGCGCCTCCAAGAGACTTGTGCCGGTGAGATAGAACCCCTGCGCGGTACGGTGGACCTCGGCCGATTCGACATTGGCGAGGGCGCGGTCGAGAATACTCAGACCGACCGTGATCAGAATGAGAACAATCACCAGCCCTGTCAGCTTCGGTTTCATACGCCGAACTCGTGCAGGATCTGAGTCTGCGTGATGGCGCCGCAAAGCTCGCGAATATTGGCGCGGCTGACCACGGGCAGCACGTCGACGTTCGCGTTGCGCATCCGCTCCAGAGCGAAGCTGAGCGGGTGATCGGTGTGCACATAAGGATAAGTGTCGGGTTTGAGAAGGTCGCGGACCAATGCGGCATCGGGCGGGGCGGCGTCCAGCTCCCGTTTGGTCAGCACGCCGCGGACGACATTGTTCTCACCCACAGGCCATGCGTTTGCCTGATGGCTCTGGAGGAACCCCCGGGCCATTTCGAGATCCGCGTTGGGCGAAAGGAGCGGGGCGTCGCCGTTCATCACATCGTTCACCGACGGTCCGCTCAATTCTTCGCGGGATTCGGCCGTCGGCAGGTAGACGCCTTCCTGCAGCGCGAGCGCCTCGTAGATCGGCTCGGGCTGGAGCTTGAGCGAGATCAGAAAACTGATCATATTCGAGATCATGAGCGGAACGATGATCGAGTAGTCGCGCGTCATCTCGAAGATCATGATGACCGAAGTGAACGGCGTGCGCACGATGCCGGCGAACGCGGTGCCCATGCCGACCAGGGCGTAGGCGCCGGGGCTGGCGGTGATGGCCGGAAACAGGGAATGCGCCACGCTGCCCGTGGCCCCGCCGATCATGGCGCCGATGAAAAGACTCGGGCCGAAGATGCCGCCCGCGTTGCCCGAACCGTAACAGGCGGGCGTGGCAATGATCTTCAGGATCGCCAGCATGGCGACGATTTTGACGGGGATCTCGGCGTCCAGAACGCGGTCGACATAGTCGTATCCGACGCCGAGAATCTGGGGCGCGAACCACCCCATCAGGCCGACGAAGAGTCCGCCGATCGCGGGTTGAAACCAGACAGTGGAGGCGGGGAGACTGCGGAACCACAGGCGGATGTTCAGCAGCAGCTTGACGAACGCGACCGAGCCGAGTCCGCCGAGCACGCCCAGAACCGCGTAGATGAGGAATTCGAGCGGACTGACCAGCTGATACGGCGGAACGTGGAACAACGGCTGATCGCCCAGCAGCAGGTGCAGCACCATCCATGCGGTCGCCGAACTGAGCACCACCGACCCGAGCACGGGCGCGTGCAGGTCGCCCAGAATCTCCTCGAGCGAAAACAGCACCGCCGCGATGGGCGTGTTGAAAGCGGTCGCGAGCGCAGCCGAGCAGCCCGCGGGCACCAGCGCCTTCACGTTGGCGGAGCTGAGACCGAAGCGCCGTCCGATGACCGAAGCGATACCGGCGCCGATCTGGACCGAAGGACCTTCGCGGCCGAGAGCAATGCCACTCGCCAGCGAAATGGCGCAACAGACGAATTTACCGATGACCGTCCGCATGGAAATATAGCCGCTGCGGATGAAGAGCGCAAACTTCGCCTGCGGAATGCCGCTGCCGCGGGCGTTGGGAAAATACTTGAACAGAAGCCAGCCGCTGACCAGCGCTCCGGCGGTCGGAATCAGCACCCGTCGCCATGCCGCGCTTTGAGGCGGGTACATTCTGTCGGCGATACGCCCGGTCAGCAGAATAAACGCGACAACTGTGAGTCCGACGAGAAGGCCGATTACCAAACTGAGAACGATGAGGATCTGGTTATCCCGATTACGGGATGCCTGTGCCGCGGTGGTCACTTAACCAACGTAGCGCAGGGCCGATCGCCGCACCTGCCATGCCGTGCCGAGGAAGGCCGCGGCAATGATAAGAAACCCGCCAACCAGGGCCGGCGCGCCGGGGCGTTCGCCATGAACGATCCATGTCCAAACGGGATTCAGCACCGGTTCGACCAGCAGAAGAGTGGCGGCTTCGAGGGCGGGCACTTCGCGCAGAGATCTGGTGAGACAGATGTAGGCGAGGGATATCTGGAAGACGCCGATATATAACAAGACGGTTACGTCGAGGATCGTGGCGTGGGTGATGGGAAGCGCGCCGGGGAGGCATACGAGAAACGCGATCAGGTTGCCGGCGATGACCGTGGCGTTCGCCGAATTGGCGTTCCTGTCGCGAACCAGCCAGCGAAACCCGGCCATGGTCAGCGCCCAGGTGATGCCGGCGATCGACGCGAACAGATTGCCGAGGGCGGGATTCGGGGCGGTCGAGGCCGTCGCCGGTGAGCCGCGAAGCAGCAGAATGGCGCCCACCGCGACCACGGAAATCACGGCGACATCGGATCTTCGGATGGGTTCGTGCAGGACCAGCGGTCCGAGGAGCAGCAGATAGAGCGGAGCCGTGGATTGCAGGAAAATGGCGTTGGCCGCGGTGGTCGTTTTGTTCGCGAGGACGAACAGGATCATGGTGGCCGCATAGGCGAGGCCGATGAGGAGAGTGCGCCAGGTCCAGCCGCGGCGCGCGCCCGGCAACAGGAGCCAAAGCACAAGGGCGGCGATGCCGGACCGGAAACCGGCGACGGCCCAACTCGAAAGCGTACAGGCCTTGATGGCGGCGCCGCCAGTGGAAAAAAGCAGCGCCGCCGCGAAAAGACCCAACCGGTTTTTCGACGCGTCGGACAATCTTCAAAGTAACCCGCGCGCGGCGGCTACCATATATACAAGTAACGCGGCGGCGAAAAGGGGCGAACTCTTCGTGCATATCATTTCCGAACAGTCGGACCGATGGACGATCGAACGCGTTCAGGGCGAGGCTGAACGCTGGCGCCCCACGGTCTTTTATCTTTCGCAGACGGAGGTGCACACTTACGCACTGTCGATCGGCGCGAGCGTATTGTTGAGCTTTTTTCCGTTTCTGATCGTGATGCTCACGTTGGTGCGGGACTTCTTTCCCGCGGCCCAGCAGGCGCTGATTCTCGCGCTGCGGGATTACTTTCCGGGCGACCTGGGCAGCTTCATCGTCAAGAGGCTGACCAGCGTTCACCACGGGCGATTTCAGCTTTGGTCTCTCATTCTTCTGCTGTTCACCGCCAATGGGGTATTCGAACCGCTGGAGGTGGCGCTGAACCGGGCCTGGCGCGCGAAAAACCGGAGTTATATCCGCAATCAGCTGCTCAGTTTCTTCATGATTCTGCTGTGCGGCGGATTCGCTTTCGGCTCGGTCCTGCTGACGGCGATCAATACGAAGTACGTGGCGCATCAGTATCACGGAGCGATTCCGGTCTGGCTGTCGCTGGCGATTTTCAAGGTGGCGGCGATTCCCTTCACCATCGTTTCCCTGTTCCTGATTTATTGGCTTCTGCCGAACTGCAAGGTGCCATGGCGGCGCGTGGCGCCGGTCGCGGTGATGGTCAGCATCGCGCTCGAAGGGCTGAAGTATCTGTTCCTCTACGCGTGGCCCTGGATGGGCCGGAAGTTTCAGAACGAATACGGACCTTTTTTCTATTCGGTTTCGATCGTGGTTTTCGGGGTACTGAGTGGGTTGATTGTGCTGGCGGGCGCGGAGTGGTCGGCGCGTCCGGCGAATGGTGAGAGAGAAGCGTCGGTGTAGCGATTGCCGGTTGTGGGGCGGCCTTTCCAGGCTGCCGACTCGCTTTCGAGCGAGTCGAGCCGGCCGGAAGGCCGGCTTGCAGGGCCGAAGCCCTGACCCCACACGGTTTCACCACTCCCTCACGGTCGTGGCTCGGTAAGGCAAGCACCCGTTCCGAGCCGCGCGCGTGAGCAAGCGGTTTACTGGGCGGTCAGGGCGACCAATTGCGCCGGTACGCCGTTCGCGCCCACCGCGACCACGATGTACTGCCTGCCGTTCACCATGTAAGTCATCGGAATGCCGGTCTCGTTGGCCGGCAGCTTCATCTCGAAAATCAACTCGCCGGTCTTTTTGTTCAACGCGCGGAACATGGGTCCGCCCCCTCCCGGTCCGGACGCGAACAACCCGCTGCCATCGCCCGCGAAAAGCAGCGTCTTCGTTACCAGTAACGGCGCGCGCTCGGGATTGCCCGCCTTGCTGAGGTCGATTCCCTTCAGCGCAGGGTTATTCCGGATGTATTCCGGCGCCTGGCCGTTCGGGACCATCCAGACGTGGTCGCCCGTGTTCAGATTGATCGCGGTGATCCGTCCCCATGGCGGTTTGATCAGCGGCAGGCCCTGCGGACCGATGTTCCGCGCCTCGCCGCGCTTCGGCAGTTGATCCGCGCCCGCGCCCGAAATATAGTCCATGTCGGAACGCTTCGGATCCTTGTATAACGCGATCACCGAAGGATTCGTCACCGACGAGACGTAAAGGATGCCGGTTTCGGGGTCCACCGCGCCGCCCTGCCAATTGGCGCCGCCGGTAGCCGCGGGCAACTGCAGCGTACCGCGTTTGCCGTTGGCATCGAATACCGAGGGCGGCGTGAAGATCGGCCCGAGCTGATACTGCGACGCGATCTTCACCGCCTCGGCCTTGAGTTCGGGCGTGAAATCGATCAGATCGTCCAAAGTGACGCCCTGCCGATCGAACGGCGCGGGCTTGGTCGGGAACGGCTGTGTAGCCGAAGTCTTCTCTCCCGGCGTGTTCGATTGCGGCACCGGGCGCTCGACAATAGGCCACACGGGCTGACCGGTCACGCGATCGAATACATAGGTGAACGCCTGTTTGGTGACCTGTGCCACGGCTTTGATCTTCCTGCCGTCCACCGTAATACCGATGAGCGATGGCTCGGTCGGGATGTCCCAATCCCAGATGCCGTGATGAATGAACTGAAAATGCCAGATGCGCTTGCCGGTGCGGGCGTCGAGGCAGACCAGGCTCTCGGCGAACAGATCGTTGCCCGGCCGATGGCCGCCGTAGTAATCGCCGGTCGGCGTTTCGACGGGCAGGTAGACGTAGCCGAGTTCCTCGTCCGCGCTCATCGGCGCCCAGACCGCCGTGTTCCCCGTGTACTTCCACGAGCCGTTTTCCCACGTCTCATTGCCGAATTCGCCGGGCTGCGCGATGGTGTGGAATGTCCACAGGCGCTTGCCCGTGCGCACGTCGAAGCCGCGAACGTAGCCGGGGACGTTTTCCTTCGATACAGGCGCGGTGCCGGTGAGCAACGCCGCGCCGACGACAACGGTGTCTCTGACGACGATCGCCGGCGAACTCGCTCCGATCACGCCGGGCTTGACGACCGGCCGATCCAGACCCTCGGTCAAATCGATCACTCCGGCCTGGCCGAAGCCGGGAATGGGCTGTCCGGTTTTCGCGTTCAGCGCGATCAGGTGATATCCGGGCGAAATCAGCAGAATGCGGTCGTCGCCTTTGCCATCGCTCCAGTATGCGAGGCCGCGATTGTTCGTGCGCACCGCCAGCGTGCCGCGCTCGCCTTCGTCGAAGCGGTACACCCAGAGGGTTTCGCCGGTTGCCGCATCTACGGCCACGGCGTCGCGCCGCGTGCCGGCGGTGAAATAGAGCACCCCGCCGATCATCAACGGCGTCACTTCCCAGTTATAATCGGCGCGGCGACCGAAGTTCTTGGCATCCCAGGTCCAGGCGATCCGCAGATTTTTGACGTTGGTTTCGTTGATCCGATCCAGCGGCGAATATTTGGTGCTTCCGGCATCCCCGCCGTAGTATCGCCATTCGCCGTTCTGGGCACCCTGCTGCGCGGATACCGGCAGCGCCGCGGCTAATAATAGCGCCGCGAAGGCGCAGGATTTCTTCCCGTTCACAGGATGCATGGCGCCATTAGATCACAAGCCGGACGACCCTGGAGTCATGAGTCATCCCGACACACCCCTGGTCCGAACATGCCCAAAAGCGAATACCCGGTCATTTTCCGCCCAAATGGAATCAATCAGTTAATAACCGGACAATGTGGGGTAAGGTTTGCTATTCTAGTTCGCGAATCGCTTGAAGTAACTCAACCTGCCCTCTGCTGCAACATTACGGGCGGTCGGGATGACGGGTTCGGGACGATGGCGTTCGGGCGCCGGAGTCGCAACACTCGGCTCGTTATCCTTCCCCTGGAGGTTGCAGCAGGAGGGGTTTTCGTTTTCCCGCTCCGCGCCGCTTTCACGCTCTCGTGACACCATCCGCTTCGCGTCCACCCGCCGGCTCAGCATTTTGCGCGCTGGAGCGCCGTTCCCTTCTTCGCCCTCGCCGCCATCTGGAATCATCTGGACCGCATCACGCTCTCCGCCGCCGCGCCGCGCATTATGGCGGAATTCCACCTGAGCAATACGGATTACGGCTGCAATGCCACGTAGTTTTTTGTGGGGCCAGGCCTTCGGGCCTGCGGCCGGGCTTCTGCCCGGCCCGAGATCGATAATAACCCTCGAATTTGCGCGACTCCAGGGCCGCCCAAAAGCGCCGCGCCGTCACGCACCGAACGCCTGCGGTAGAGGAGCGTCTTCGCGGTGCTCGTTAACCCGGAAATCTCACAGATAGTTGGCAAAGGGCCGTCGATCGTGGCATAACTGAGTTTCCACACAACAGTTACGGCCAACGAAAGGACGGCCCTTGCTATGACAGAGTGTAACCA
>JASHSD010000914.1 GCA_030036985.1 Bryobacteraceae bacterium | reverse complement strand
CTGTCCCACATTCGACAAACGCACCACGCCGCCATTGTTGTAGCCCACCACCAGCGGCTCGTATTGCACCGCCTTCGAAATCTGGTCGTCGTCGATAATGTCGGCTGTCGTCAGCCCGTCGGCGATTTGCCCCTTGGCCAGATTCGAGTTCTGCCCCGCGATCGCCTGCTGCACCTGCGGCAGACTGATGCCGTAGCTCGCCAGCTGGGCCGGATTCAGATCCACGCGTACGGCGGGCAGCGACGCTCCCACCACCAGCACCTCGCCCACCCCCGGAACCTGCGAAATGCGCTGCATGATCACCGTCGAAGCGGAGTCGTAGAGCGCCGGCACATCGTAAACGTCCGATTGGATGCCCAGCACCATGATCGGAGAATCGGCCGGATTCACCTTGCGGTAAGTCGGATTGGCGGGAAGGTTCGCGGGCAGATAGGTGCGCGCCGCGTTGATCCCCGCCTCCACGTCGCGCGCGGCCCCGTTGATGTCGCGGCTCAGATCGAACTGCAGCGTCACGCTCGTCGTGCTCAGCGAGCTCGACGACGTCATCTCCGTCACCCCCGCGATGTGTCCGAACTGCCGCTCCAGCGGCGTCGCGATCGACGACGCCATGATGTCCGGACTTCCGCCCGGCAGCGAAGCCGCCACGCTGATCGTCGGAAAATCCACCTGCGGCAGCGGCGAAACCGGCAGCACCTTGAACGCGATCGCGCCCGCCAGCGCCACCGCCGCTGTCAGCAGCGTCGTAGCCACGGGCCGTTCGATGAACGTGCGCGAAGGGTTCATGCCGGCTCCGGTTGAGGCTCGCCTGGTCTCGCCTCGTGTTCGCTGCGCCGTCCCAGCCGCGCCCCGATGTTGTCGAAGAAGATGTAAATCACCGGCGTCGTGTAAAGCGTCAGCAGCTGGCTGAATATCAGACCGCCGACCATCGCCACGCCCAGCGGCTTCCGCAGCTCCGACCCGATGCCCGTTCCGAACGCCAGCGGAATGCCGCTCAGCAGCGCCGCCATGGTGGTCATCAGGATGGGCCGGAAGCGCAGCAGAGAGGCCTCGAAAATCGCGTCCGTGGCGTTCTTGCCGTGCTGCCGTTCGGCTTCGAGCGCGAAATCCACCATCATGATGCCGTTCTTCTTCACGATTCCGATCAGCAGGATGATGCCGATAATCGAGACGATATCGAGGTCCAGCCGGAACAGCATCAGCGCCAGCAGCGCGCCCACGCCCGCCGAGGGCAGCGTCGAAAGAATCGTGATCGGATGCACAAAGCTCTCGTACAGCACGCCGAGCACGATATACACCGTCACCAGCGCGGCCAGAATCAACCACCCTTCATTCGACAGCGATCCCTCGAACGCCGCCGCCGTCCCCTGAAAATTCGCGATCACGCTGGCCGGCAGATGTTCGTCGGCAACCACTTTCTTGATCGCGTCCAGCGCCTGCCCCAGCGAATACCTTCCGCCGAGATTGAACGAAATCGTCACCGCCGGGAACTGACCCTGATGCTGGATCGAGAGCGATTCGCTCTCAGCCTGCAGGTGCGTGAACGCGCTCAGCGGAACCGGCGTCTGAAGTGCCGCGCCGCCCGCGCCTGCGCCCGATGGCGCGGCGCCTTCGCTTGCCGTGCTGGTCGACGAAGTTCGCGTGGTCCCCGCCAGCGAAGTGTTCGCGCTCGATGAAACGCTGGAGGAGGAACTGACCGACGACAAAACGTTCCCCGCCGAAGCCGCACTGGTCGATGGGGTCAGCGCCGAAGTGGTGCTTACCGGTGAGAGCGCCGTGGTCGTACTCGTGGTCGATGAGGACAGCGCCGAAGTTGACGATGCCGGCGACGAAACCCCCGCCGTCGAGGATGGCGTCAGCAACGCGTTGCCCACGTTCGGCGCGGCGCCCGCCGACGCGCCCGCGCCGGACGACGAACCCGCCGTGGCCGAGACCGCCCCGGCCGAGCTCGCTGAAGTGCTCGAAGACTGAATATAGATATCGTTCAGCTTCCGCGGGTTGAGCTGGAAATTCGGATCCGTCTCCAGAATCACGTGGTATTGATTCAGCTGCGTGTACATCGTGTTGATCTGCCGCTGCCCGAACGCGTCGTAAAGCGTGTTATCGATCGTCGAGGGCGTAATGCCGAAGCGCGACGCCGTCGGTCGGTCGATCTTCAGCGCCTCCGCCAGCCCTCCCAACTGCTGGTCCGTCGCCACGTCGGCCAGTTCCGGCAGCTTCCTCAGCTTCGCCATGAGGTTCGACACCACCGAATTCAGCTCGCTCTGATTCGGATCCTCCAGCGTGTACTGATATTCGGTGCGGCTGACAGTGTCGTCCACCGTGAGATCCTGCACCGGCTGCAGGTAGAGTTCGATGCCCGGCACCTTCGCCAGTTTCGGAGTGAGCCGCGCCATCACCTGCATCGCCGAAATCTTGCGTACGTCGAGCGGCTTCAGATTGATCTGAATCCGCCCGCTGTTCAGGGTTGTATTCGTTCCGTCCGCGCCGATGAACGAGGAAATGCTGTCCACCGCCGGATCCGCCAGCAGCACCTTCGCCAGTTGCTGCTGCATCTTCGTCATCTCTTCGAAAGAGGTGGATGCGGGCGCCTGCGAAATGCCCTGCAGAATCCCGGTGTCCTGCGTGGGGAAGAACCCTTTGGGAATCGTGATATAGAGAAACCCCGTCAGCACGATCGTGCCCGCCGCCACCAGCAGCGTGATCGTCCGGTATCCGAGCACGAACTTCAGCGTGCGCCCGTAGAACTGAATGATCCGGTCGAACGCCGCTTCCGACATCTTGTAAAACCGCCCCTGCTTTTCCGGCGGCGTGTAGCGCAGCAGCTTCGCCGACATCATCGGCGTCAGCGTCAGCGAGACGAACGCCGAAAGCACGATCGTCACCGCCAGCGTCACCGCGAACTGGCGGAACAAACGCCCCGCGATACTGCTCATGAACAGCAGCGGAATCAGCACCGCAATCAGCGAAACAGTCAGCGATAGAATCGTGAACCCGATCTGCTCGGCGCCTTTGAGCGCGGCGTTGAGCGGGTTGTCCCGGGCCTCGATATAGCGCGTGATGTTCTCGATCATCACGATCGCATCGTCCACCACGAAGCCGGTCGAGATCGTGAGCGCCATCATGGTCAGGTTGTTCAGGCTGTATCCCGCCAGATACATCACCCCGAACGTCCCCACGAGCGAAAGCGGCACCGCCACGCTGGGAATAATGGTGGCCGAGACGCTGCGCAGAAACAGGAAGATCACCATCACCACCAGCGCGACCGTGAGCATCAGTTCGAACTCCACGTCGCTCACCGAGGCGCGGATCGAGGTCGTGCGGTCGCTCACGACCGATACGTGGACCGATCGCGGCAGCGACGTCTCCAGCTGCGGCAGCAGCTTCTCGATGCTGTTCACCACCGTAATCGTGTTCGCGCCCGGCTGTCTCTGAATGTTCAGAATCACGGCCGGAGTCATGTTCATCCACCCCGCCAGCTTGTTGTTCTCGACGCCGTCGACCACGCGCGCCACAGCGGACAGCATCACCGGAGCGCCGTTCCGATACGCCACCACCACGGACTTGTAGTCGTTGCTCGTCGAAAGCTGATCGTTGGCGTTGATGGTGTAATCCTGCGCCGGCCCGTCGAAATTTCCCTTGGCCGAATTCAGGCTGTTGCCCGTCAGCGCGGTGCGCAGGTCTTCGAGATTGATCCCGTAAGACGCCAGCGCCGTCGGATTCGCCTGGATGCGCACGGCCGGTTTCTGCCCGCCCGAGATGCTGACCAGCCCGACGCCGGTGATCTGCGAGATCTTTGGCGAAAGCCGCGTATCCGCCAGGTCCTCCACCTGCGAAAGCGGCATTTCATTCGACGTAAGCGCCAGCGTCAGCACCGGCGCGTCCGCCGGATTCGATTTGCTGTAGACCGGCGGCGCCGGCAGATTGGCCGGCAGGTAGCTTTGCGCCGCGTTGATGGCCGCCTGCACTTCCTGCTCTGCCACGTCGATATCGAGGCTGAGCTGGAACTCCATCACGATCACCGACACGCCGCCCGCGCTGGTCGATGTCATCTGGCTCAGTCCCGCCACTTCGCCGAACTGGCGCTCGAGCGGCGCGGTCACCGCCGAAGCCACCACGTCCGGACTGGCGCCGGGATAAAACGTCAGCACCTGAATCGTCGGATAATCCACTTCGGGAAGCGCCGAGATCGGAAGCTGAAAGAACGCCACGCCTCCTGCGAGGAACAGCGCCACCATCAGCAGCGTCGTCGCCACCGGACGAAGAATAAACTGCCTCGAAGGACTCATGTACTGCTAGTCCCTTGATTGTTTGTGGGGTCAGGGCTTCGGCCCTGCCGCCGGGCTTTCGCCCGGCCCCGAGACCGGTGACTCCATGCCGCCCGGAAGGGTTTTACCGAGCCGCGCGCGTAAGCAAGCGGCTGCACGTTTGGAAACCCGTCGAGTCCGAGTTGAAACGCCGGGCGAAAGCCCGGCGGCAGGGCCGAAGCCCTGGCCCCACATCTGGGCGGGATTTCATCACTCTTCGTGGGCCGCAGGCCCATCCCGGACACCGCCGAAGCGCTGGCCCCACCAATAACCCTGGAAAATCTACGCGGCATTAGCGTACCAATTCCTACGGCGTCGTGCCGCCAGGGCTCTGATTGCTCTGCTCACTCGGCTGAGCGCCGGTGCTGACCGACACGGGAACGTTATTATCCAGACGGTCGAATCCGCTCGTGGCCACATTCGTCCCCGCGTTCAGCCCTTCCACCGCGGTCTGGTTCTCATTACTCGTCAGCACCGTGATCTGCTGCACCGCCGCCGTATTGTCTGGTTTGATGACATAAACGAAGGCGCTGGTTCCGTTGTGCTGCACCGCCGCCGTGGGAACCAGAACCACATTCTTCAGAGTCTTCACCAGCAGCCGTGCGTTCACAAACTGATTTGGAAACAGCCGCAGATTCTTATTGGGGAACTCCGCGCGAAACTTGATCGTGCCGGTCGTGGTGTCGACCTGGTTGTCGAGAGAGGTCAGCTTCCCGGCCTCGATTTCCTTTTCGTTGGCGCGGTCGTAGGCATCCACTTCCAAAGTGTGTCCGCCCTCCAGTTGCGACTGCACCTGCGCCAGGTCGTCTTCCGAGACGTCGAAGACTACCGTGATCGGCTGTAGTTGCGTTATCACCGCGAGAGTGGACGAGCTGCCCGCAAAAACGGTGTTGCCGGGATCCACCAGT
>JASHSD010000913.1 GCA_030036985.1 Bryobacteraceae bacterium | reverse complement strand
GAGCGTTGCGTGCGGCTGGATGGCTTCAAGATAAGTCTGGACATCGGCGCCCTGCGCGGTCATATATAAGTAGCGCGCATTGAGCACCGCCTTACTCTTCAGAGCCGCGCCCACCTGACTGATCATGTCCCAGCGCAGACCTTCTTCTTCGTCCGAAGTCGCCGGCGCGGCGCCGCGACCGAAGCCCGCCGCGCAGGCCTCCGAGGGATTCGGATTGGCGAATGAGAGCGACGCATAGCGCGTGGGATTGAACTTCTGCAGCGCCTTCACTGACGCGGGCAGGGTGATGCCGACCCAAGCGTCGCCGCGATCAATCAGCGACTCGCGCAGATAGCCCGACATCATGCCCCAATCGAAGCGCCGCGCCGGGTTCAGCAATTCGACTACGGCGTGTCCGCTGAAGCGCGCGGGATCGGCCGGACGCCGCACCAGAATGCGCGTGGCGTAGGGGGCGTTGGGAGTCTTGACGGTCAGGGAACCGTCGGCGGCCCAGTCGTAAACGTTGGCCGCGCCGCTGACAATGAACTCTTCCTCGACATAGCCGACCTTTGCGAGATCGAGCGGCTTCAGGTTGCGCTTCGCGGCCAGAAACGGATACGAATCCGCCGTGACGGCGATCGGGCCGGTGACTTTAGGCATGTTGGTCGGAGACGATCCGGCGACGGGGGCCGATAAGAGCACGCTCGATGCTAGGGTGATGGCGATGGCGATTTTCAGAGGCTGGCGCATTGCCTAACCAGCGTACTACCGTTTCGGGAACACAGACTGAAGTCAGTATTACTGAAACTGCGGCAGGGGCTTCAGCCCGTGAGCTTTTTCGGGTTTATTGTGGATTGCCCTGGCGGCTGCGGCCGAAACCGCCGCGCGAAGGAATGCCGCCCAGGGAGATTACCGTCTGGCCATCGGCGCGGGTCAGACCACCCGCCCATGCATGTTTCGATCCGTCCTTGGCTGCATAGGCGGTGACCGCGACCTGTTCGCCCGTATTCATCAGCGTCTGGTAGATGCTGCGGTCGAAGCCATTCTTCCGAAGCACATTGGGCGCGGGCAGCTCGAGCGCCCAGTTCACCACCCTGCCTTGCGCGTTCTTGGCATCGAGGTAAATCCAGCCGTGAGGATTATCCGCGAGTACGCGCGTGATTTTCCCGACCAGCGTCAGCGGCTTCGATTGATCGTACTCGGCCTGGAACGAATGATGCGCGAGTGCCGGCAGCGCTGCCCACAACAAACCGGCCGCTAAAACCGGCATCAACGGATTTCTCATTTCGATGTACCTCCCTCCGGCTGAACCCGATCCCGCGCGGCGCGAAAGCCGATGTCGCTGACACGCAGCGTGGGGCCGTAATAGTGATATCTGGCGGAGAGGCGCACGAAATCCGCATTATTGTCCCATCCGCCGCCGCGCACGACGGGCAGTTGGCGGACCCGACCGCCTCTGCCGAAGTTGCGTCCCCGAAAACGACCGCCGCCCTGCTGTTGCGCTTCTTGTGCTGCGACCCGGCCGGCGCGCGCGGGACCGCCCTGCGCGCCTTGCGGCCCGGCCGGATCGGCCGCCGGACTGCGCCCGTAGTAATCGCGAGCATACTGGTCTTCCACCCACTCGCGCACGTTGCCCAGCATGTCGTAAAGCCCCCATGCATTGGGTTTCTTCTGGCCCACGGGATGCGTTTCATCTCCCGAGTTGGCCGCATACCATGCGACTTCGTCGAGCGACGCGGGCTGCGCGGCGCCCGCTCTGGCCGCGTATTCCCATTCGGCTTCGGTGGGCAGACGATACTTGTAGCCGTCGTTTTGCGCGTTCAGCTTCGCCAGGAAATCGTGCGCTTCGTTCTTCGAGACCGTTTCGACCGGACGATTGTCGCCTTTTATCGTGCTGGGATTCGACCCCATCACAGCCTGGTATTGCGCCTGAGTCACCTCGTATTTGCCGATTTCGAAGGCTTTGGTGATCTGAACGCGATGCGCGGGTTTTTCGTCGGCGTCGCAGGCGTCATCGCCGGTTGAACAGCCCATGGTGAATTCGCCGGGGGCGATTTTTACGAACTCCATGCCCACGGCGTTCTTCATGGCGCCGGGAGTTTGCGCGGCCAGAGGCAAGCCGGCTGCCGCTAAGGCGAGGGTTAAACGGAGCATAACTGAGACAGTTTGTGGCCTCACCGATTATTGATTCGGCGCCGGACCCTAGTTCCAACTTAGTTTTGATGAAGGCGACCGGCCCGGAGTCTGTCGCAACGCGAAAATCTCCACTTTGGACCGAGTATTGCTTTTCGGACTCGCGAGGAAAACGGTCAAGGAGGGTCTCACATGAAAGGGATTCTTACGGCGGGTGTAATGATGGCGGCGCTGGCCATGAGCGTCGCGGCGCAGGACTGGTATCAGGAGCGTCAGCAGCGCTTCCAGGGCGAAGGGTGGAAGCCGCACGTTTTCCAGGATGTGCGAACCGATATGGAGCATATCTGGAGCGTGAACAATGCGGCCGACAAGGAACGCAAACGCATCGTAAAAACCGAGGAAGAGTTGACGAAAATGCAGGGGGACCTGAATCAGGGGCGGTGGGATAACGGAGTCCTCAACGATGTGATCGACTCGCTTCGGAAATCGTCGAACGACGATCGTCTCGCGCCGCGCGACCGCGAGGTGCTGGCGGACGATCTGATCCGGCTCAAGGATTATCAGGATCACCATAATCATTGGCCGCGGTAGTAGACACGTCGGAATTAGTGGCTGAAATTGGTAATTGGGGATAACCGTAACACTGCCCGTATCTTATTGAAAAGGCGGCACTTCATCCGGACCGCCGCCTTCTGCACCCCTGCTTGATTACAGAATCTTTTGGTCCCTAACCCTATTGGTTTGCCGACGGTATAAAGAATTTGGACCGCTTGTTGTCACAGCAGGTCATTCCTTCAACCGGACCCACCCAATCAGCTATGCGCGGCGCCTGATCCAAAGGCAAGGGCCTCGACAAAAGACTTTCTTCCCTTCGAAAAGAATTTTTGCGCAAAATGGCGAATTCGGATGTATGTTAGTCTCGTTGACGCTAATTATAGACAAAGTGGCTGACGCATCGCGTCCGCTCCGGGAGGGTTTATGTCGAAGCGCACGGATCAATGCACGCGCCTTCTCTGCGCGAGCGTTCTACTTGGACACGGTGGCGCCCGGGCCAAAGTGATTGAGTGGTTTCGCGACCCCAACCGAGCCGTTGCCGCCGAACTCGGCGTGAATCTTAGGCTCGTGATTCAGCTGGCACGATGGGCCGAGCGTCGCGAACGACGCTTCATATGGGTATACTTCCTGATATTCGTCATTACTGTCACCGCTGCTCTCGCCGAAGCCGCAGCGGATGGCGCTGGATTGATCGCTGCCACCCTGGGCTCCGTAATCGCGGGCGTCGTTTGGATACAGAAGCGGGTGCAGGAGCGCAACGATTTTGCGCAGAACTTCTTGCCAGCCCGCTTCAATGAAGAAGAAGTGGACGGGCGGTTTAAGGTCGAACCCGAACGCCACAACATCACCGCACTTCCATCCGACGACCAGAATTTTTTCGCGTATGGTGGGTTCACGCCATTCGTCGGTGCCGGTTACGACTTGGGCGGCTGGTCAGTTGCGATTGCCACTGACAAGGCTAAGGAAGTGCTCGGCCGTACTGCTCCAATCGAAAAGTTTGACGCCGCCAGCCTCTACCGGGCAATCGATATCGACGTTCCGCACTTGGCCGTCTCGAACCTTGAGACTAAGGATTGCTTTTTCGCGAGTGGTACTGATCTCCGAGACAACCGTACGCTTCTGCCTGATATTTATGGCCGCCCGACACAACACCTTGACGCAGCCGCGACGGCGAAATATATATTTGCGGACGACGAGACTGT
>JASHSD010000912.1 GCA_030036985.1 Bryobacteraceae bacterium | reverse complement strand
CAGACCTTCACGCGCCGCGCCACCTCGCTCTGATTCCATCCCTCGCGCAGGTGCTTCACGCCCTCCAGCCGCCGCCGTTCCAGTTCTTCAAAATCTCGCCTCACGCCACGCGGATTGCCCATAGCTATAAGACCAAGTCCGCCCTCTGAAGTTACGCTATATTATGCGGGATTCAGTAATCGCCCGCATGGGGGAATGCTGAGGCACTGCTGTCCAAATTAGCCCTCCAGTCATAAGCTGTCGCACTGAAGCCAAAACACATAACTCAGGCAACTGAACCGAATGCCGGATCAGGTTGGCGGAAGCACCGGTCTGGTGTGGCGTTCAGGTGCTGTCCAAATTCCATCGCGGCGTGGGCCGCATTTGCGAGGTCGTAGTCATTCGCCAGTGAAGATGCTGTCCAGGTTGTCCGTTACCGCGCAAAACCCAGAGCCAATTGGCCATCATGCACGCCAGCCAATGCGGGCGGCGCCTGGTAGGGATCGTTGAGCCAGGTCATGAGATCGCGGTACACGAACAACTGCTGCCGCAGCAATGCCACCAGATTGGACAAGCTCCAGCCAAACGTGCTCTTCAGTTGCAGGTACTTCACCAGCAGCATGGCGATCAGGGCCGTCCAGATCTGGGTCCGCACCGCGTTCTCGCTGGTCCCTACAAACGTCTTCACTTTCAGCGATTGTTTCAGCGCCTTGAACAACTGAATCACATAATGCCCATCAACATAGCCTCACCGAAATTACCATTCACTACGACTTTCATCCATTGCGTTCACAGAGCCTGCCCGTCGTCAGGCAGTACGATTTTCACAACGAAGTCCAATACATAGTACGGCTCGCCGATGGCAAGCCGTTGGCGGTGCCGGCCTGGATGACTCACCCGGAGGCTGCCGGGATGAGAATCATCTCCGCCGCGCGCTTGCCGGTTCGGGTGCTCCTTGAGCTGCGCCGTGTCACCGAGGCCAGTCTGCTCTCCCGCATGGACAATGTGCACGAGGAGGATGACCATGCCACAACCCCGGACAGGACGCCAACGACAACTCTTCGAAGAACCGCCAGCCGCTCCGGCCGTACGCCTTCCCGTGGAGGTGCAAGACCGGCTATGCCGGGCCCTGGTGCAGTGGATGCAGGCGCTGGCCGGAACAATCCGCCAACAGGAGGTTGGCGATGAACAAGATCACCGCTGACCATCTGGCCCACAGGGCCTGTGTTTACATCCGTCAGTCCACGCCCGATCAAGTGCGGCACAACCTGGAAAGCCAACGGCTCCAGTATGCCCTTGTCGATCGCGCCCGCGCGTTGGGTTGGCAAGACATCGATGTCATCGATGACGATCTCGGAGTCTCCGGATCGGGAACGCGCCGTCCCGGCTTTGAACGCCTGCTTCAGGCGCTCTGTAACGGGCAGATCGGCGCTGTCTTCAGCATTGAAGCGTCGCGACTGGCGCGCAACGGGCGCGACTGGCACACTCTGCTCGAGTTTTGCAGCGTGGTCGGTGCGCTGCTGATCGACGCCGAAACCGTGTATGATCCCCGGCTCACCAATGATCGATTGTTGCTGGGCATGAAGGGGACCATCAGCGAAATGGAAGTTGCCGGCTTCCGCGAACGCGCGCAGGCGGCGCTGCGGCAGAAAGCAGAGCGGGGAGCGCTGGTCCGGCGAGTGCCGGTCGGATACGTCAAAGGACCGGACGATCGCATCGAGAAAGATCCGGATGCCGGGATCAGTTCCACCGTCGATTTGATCTTCCGGAAATTCGCGAAGTTGGGGAGCGTGCGTCAGGTATTTTTCTGGTTGGATCAGCAGCAGATTCAGTTGCCGATCGCGCGCGGGCCGGAAGCAATATGCGAAATTGTCTGGCAGCCCGCTCGATACCACGCGGTGCTCAGCGTGTTGAAGAATCCCCTCTATGCCGGAGCGTACGCGTATGGGCGGAGCAGGACGATGGTGCGGCTGGAAAATGGGCAAAGGCGGGTCCGCCGACAAAGACAGCGCCGCCGCGAAGACTGGGCGGTGTTGATCCTGGATCATCACGAAGGGTACATTGACTGGGATACCTACGAGAGCAACCAGGCGATGATTGCCCACAACGACAATGCAAGAGGCGCCGCGGTGCGCGGGTCGGTCAAACACGGCGAGGCCCTGCTCGCGGGACTGCTGCGCTGTGGCCATTGTGGCGCCAAACTGCTGGCCCAGTACCCCGGCCCCGGCGTGATTCGCTATCAATGTTCCGGATATCGCCTCAATCGCGATCGCGCATGCTGCGTAATGTTCGGCGGACTCCGCGCCGATCGCCTGGTGTCGGAGCAACTCCTGCAATGCCTGACACCGTTGGGCAGCGAAGCGGCCATCGAGGCCATCGAATCCCTGCAAGGCGCAGGCGACGCGCGGATTCAACAGAAAGCCCTGGCGCTGGAGCACGCGCGCTATGAAGTGATACGCGCCCGGCGCCAGTATGATGCGGTGGACCCGGCGAACCGGCTTGTGGCGGCGGAACTCGAACGCCGGTGGAACCAGGCCAT
This sequence comes from Bryobacteraceae bacterium, assembly GCA_030036985.1. GTDB lineage: Bacteria > Acidobacteriota > Terriglobia > Bryobacterales > Bryobacteraceae > BOG-234. The sequence continues at coordinate 10,107 of JASHSD010000912.1, read as the reverse complement.
GACCGCGGAAGCGCAGATCGAAGCTGAACTCGCAGCCTTACGTCAAGGTCGCGAGCGCCCGCTCACCGACGCGCAGAAACGGGACCTTCTGGCCCTCGCACGGGATATCCCCGCACTCTGGGAAGATCCCTGCAGTTCGCCGGAACACAAGAAGCGCCTGCTTCGGATCGCCCTCAAAGAAATCATCGTCACATCGGAGGGAGAGACAATCCTCTTCGTGATGCATTGGGAGGGCGGAGATCACACACAACTGGAGTTTCCGAAAATTCGCAGCGGCCGACATCGATATGTGACCGATGACGAAATCGTAGAGGTCGTTCGCAAGCTGGCGCGGGTTGAATCAGACGCGCGGATTGCCTCGATCCTGAATCGAAACCGGCGGCGGACGGCACACGGACAGAGTTGGACCGCGAAGCGAATCTGCTCCTTGCGCAACAACCATGCGATTCCCGTCTACAGTGAAGGAGAGCGGCAGGCCCGCGATGAAATGTTCGTCGGCGAAGTCGCCGTCGCCTTGGGCGTCACGCCGACAACTGTGCTGCGGCTGATTCAGCAAAAACAGCTTCCGGCGATGCAACCCTGCGTGGGCGCACCCTAGATTCTGCGCAGAGCGGACGTCGGTCAATGCCTGGTCGAACGGAATGCACCGGCGACCCCGCCCACGGCCAACGCAAACCAATTGACCTTTGAAATTGCATAACATTTAAAGGAGTGCACCATGTCGAGTCCTCGAAAAAAAGCTCGATTCCCCAGCGCTCCTTATAGATTTTCCCGATCGTGCCGGCCGCCAGGGTCAGGTTGTTGGTGACAAACACCATCACTTCCTGCTTTTCTTCCGCCCAAACCTCAATTCGACGCAGCCAACAGTCCTTGCCCTTCGCCGCCAGCCTGAACAACGCGATCACCTCGTCCTTCAGCACCTTGCCCTTCTCCGGAACCGCCCGCTGCTCCACCACCTGGTAATCGGCGTTGTCCTTCAGTCGGGTCACAAAATGGACCCCCTGCTGCGTCAGTCTCAGCCACCACTCGTAATCCGCATAGCCGCGATCAAACACCAGCATCGTCCCCGGCGCAAAGGACATCTTCCTGGCCGCGCTGATATCCGCCTCCTTGCCGTCGCTGATCACCGCGTACTGCGGCAGATAACCGTCGTGATCCAGGACCAGATGCAGTTTCACTGCCCCTTTGCTGCGCTTGTATTGCGCCCAGTCGAACATCGACAGGCTCAACGCTATCGTGGTCGAGTCGATCGACAGCAGCTTATGCCGGAAGCGGAACTTGCGTTTCCTGCCCGCCGCTTCGCGCTGACAGTGCTCCAACACGTCGTAGAAAACCGATCGATACAACTCCCAGGGACGGTGTTCGTTGGCGTAAGCCAGCGTCGAGCGCTTGGGCGGCTCGCTCACTCCCAAATGCCGCAGTTTACCCTCGCAGGCCGCCAACCCACCGGTAATCTCCCGCAAGCTCTGCGCGTGGCCCAACTGGCAGAACAGCATGGCGATCATCTGAGTCCAACTGCCAAAGCCGCGCGCATGGCGCTCGGCCTTGTGTTCCCGGACCCTGGCTTCAAACGGCAGCCGCGGCAGAAGCTGCAAAAGCTGACTGAAAATGCTGCATACTCGATTCATGGCGGAAGTCTCCGTGTAGTTGATTTGGTTCTTGAGCCGAACCCGAATTCAGACTACCGCCGCTTCCGCCACTTGCCCCCAACCACTACACCTGCGTGGCAAAAGGCCAATTTGGACAAGAGTGATGCTGAGGAGGGCGCGCTGTGGAAAGTTGCAGGGGAAACAGATAAGGATACTCAACTCCCGCGAGGGGCCGCAGGCCAAGTGTAATGCCACATGGCTTCTGCCTGAATTGATATGCGGCGTTCGCCCAAGTCCGCAGCCCAAACCGGCTTGGCCTTGACGGCCGGGCATCGATCCACGGCTGCGGCGAGTCGTCTCATGGTCTCGACTGCATTTGAAATCGGTCGCTCCACGTCTCGCCGAGCTTGGGTCGGTCCTCTGTGCGTGGGTCCGGATCATCCCGATTGGTTACGGTCTCCGGGATCTTCGGCCCATATGTTCTTGTCTCGCTCAATTCCCATTGTGGGCACAACCCCGACTCCGGGCTGAAGGACGCACAGGCGGCTTCGGTTTGGTTTTGCTCTTGCCTTTGGAAAACGTGGCTGCGGTGCGGGGGGTGCTGGAGAACTCGACCGTCTGCTGCTTGGCGAGCCGGTCTATGAATCGTTCCGAGCCGTTAGAGTCCCGAAACCGAGCTCGTGCCACTGGCCGCCGCGGAGCCGTTTCGAGCAATTCGAAGAAACACCAACCCCGCCCACGCCACACCATTGGCTGCCTTCGATCCGGTTCAGCGATCGACGCGGAACTCATACGCGGGAAGAGGTATCTGCCGCGCACCGTCGGCAGCGTTCAGCACCAGCACATAATCGCCGGGCTTCAACACGGATCCCGGCAAATCGATCTCGATCGACGATTCGGTGCGGGACAATCCGGTCTGAGACCAGATTTGCCTGCCCTCCGGTGTACTCAGCGCACCGGTGAAGATCGAATATCCACTGGCGAACGGCGGGATTTCAGCCTTGAATACCACCCACTTCGTTTCCGCAGGGATCTGAAGCCGTTCTCCGGCGCCGGACCGCAGCGTTTGGGGTCGAAGCACGAAAGTCGCCATGGCCGGCAACTGCGCAAGGTTCTGCCGAAGTTCGGCGGCACGCGACTCGAGGTCAGTGGTATGACGGCGAAGGTCCAGATAACTCAAGCTCAGGAAAACCACACCTGTCGCGATGAGAGCGGTTGAAACACCGGCCCACATCCGCGCGCCGGGCGATAGAGATCGAAGGAAACGCGCGCAAGCGCTTATAAAACCCACGGGTTCAGATCGAGAGCGAAAAAACGACGCGATCGCGCGCTGTGCCTCCCATTTTTCGCGTCGGCGTTTCGACGCCAGAAAGTGCTTCTCAAAACGGGATCCGGCATCACCGCCCAACCGGCCCCGGACGTGGCTGTCGATCAGATCGTCTTCGACAGCGAGTACGTGATCAAAATAGACATCGTCGGAGAAATAGCGTTCCTCGATGGCGGCCTGCTCGCCATCCGTCAAATCGTCGCCGAGCAGATATCGGATCAGTCGATCGTCAGCTGATTGCCGGTCGTTCACCGCGTTTCACCCCGGGCCAACTCAGTCATTTATGTTGGCGGTCTCCGATTTGTTTCGTCGTCCGCTTTCCGCTCCAACAGAAATTTCACAAGCAGGCGTTTTTTTCGGAAAATTCGCGATCTTATGCCTTCGGGTGAAAGACCCCATTCCTCAGCCAAGCTCTCGGCCGTCCGCTTGTCCAGATAATACTGTTCCATCAGCTCGCGGTCTTCCGGATCGAGCTGCGCCACCGATTTCTCGGCCAATTTCCGGGACTCCTCAGCCGACGGGCCGGCGGAATCCCCAACAGGCAGATCGGGATCCATGCTTGTGGTTCGGGAACGTTCGCGGAGCCATTCAAAGTGCACATTCGCAGCGAATCCAAAGGTGAATTTTGCCAGACCGGTCGGCAGGCCATGCGCTTTTATGTATGTCAGCACGCGAGTCATGCTTTCATCGGCCAGATCCTCCGGGCAAGAACAACTCCGGCGTTCGAAATAAAGAATCAGCTTCAGGCGGAGTTGCCGATACTCCTCGTCGGACTCGAAAGGCGCCGTCGACTGGTTGCGCGGACTCACCTACGGCTCTCCCTGTAGCACGAACGCCGCCCAATAAAATGGAGAGCTCCAGCGGGGGTCCCGGCGAAGGATTAGCTGCGCCTGCCGAAGGGCAGCGGGCGGCGACAAACCGTCGCGCCACGTGGAACGGTAGAAGGCGGTCAGGAAAGTTGCCGCAAATTCATCTTCGACCGGCCACCTGGCGGCTATGACGCGGTCGGCTCCCGCATACAAAAAAGCTCTGGAGAGACTCAGGACACCTTCGCCGGCAAAATGTTTTCCCAGCGCCGTGTCGCAGGCGTCCAGCACCACGACACGCGCGTTGAGCCGGAGTGAGGTGACGTTCGACACCGAAAGGATTCCGTCGCGGCGGGAACCGGAGCGGTCGACAAGCGAAAGAACCAATCCGGCGGCATCAGCGCCGGGGCCGTCCGCTATGCCGTGAGTCGAGATATGTATCCACCCGAAGCCGGACAAATTCTTCGACGTAAAGAATTGCTTCGAGGCGTCAAAACCCAGCATCATCGTCACCGGAGCCGGAGGCCGCAACGCGGCGATGGCTTGGGCTTCGCGGTGGGAAAATGCCAACCGCGAAAACCGCGCCGGCCCGGAAGACGCCGAACGGTTTGCGCCGATGCGTGAGTCACCGGCGTCGAACACGGGATCGGCCACCAGCAAAATGCCGCGCGGAACGTTTGTGGTTCGCTCTTCGCGCCTGCGCGTCAACGCCAGCGCGACAGCCGCCGATGGAGATTCGACGATCTCATATTTATCGATCAGCGCGGCAGCGGTTCCCGCCGGGAGCAGATCGAAAGGCAGAGATTCCAAAGGTCCATCGGGAACGATCACTAATTTGTGCACGCGCAGCCCGGCAACATGAGCCGGCGCGATCAGGACCGAGGAAAGACGCTGCGCCACCGTGCGGAGAGTGGCATCGTCGGTAGAACCACTCTGGTCCGATCTCATGCGGACCACGATGGCATCCGTATCCGCCTGAATAGCGCGACCATCGGGCAGGGGAAACGAGGTGAGAGACGAACGCGTGACGATCCAGCCGTAACCACCGCCGGAATCGTTCACGGAGTATTCAATAAGCGCCGTGTCTTCTCCCAGCCATTTCCGCACCGCCGCCAAATCGGGAATGGGAGATTGCGCGATGGCCGCGCGGTCGCCCCCGGCGCGGGTCAGTTCCCCGCTGAGGGATACAATGTGTTGCCGCACGTTTTCCGCATCGCCGGAGTCGCGCATCAGCCTCGTCGATTCCGAGTTGAGTTCGTACTCGATCTCGCGCTGCGATTCCGACTCATCGCCAGCGCCGATCTTTTCGAGGAGAACGCGCGCTCGCGCTCGCTCCGCCACATTCCAGGCCTGCTCAACCAAACCTTTCCGCATGAGAATGTCGATAAGAGCCGAATAATAATCGTGCGTGGATGCCAGGAAGGAAACTCTGAGGTTCTCCGCCGTGACGTCGGATCGAATCGATTCGGCGATTTCGACGGCTTCCGCAGCGGCTTGCTGCGCGCTCTCGAGCTGACCGGAGTCACGCCGGGCGCGAGCGAGATAGTACAAAAGGCTCGCTTCCGCGGCGGGAGTTCCGAATTTGCGGAAGATGGCCAATGCATCTTCGAAGGATTCGGCCGCGGCGGCCTCGCCGTGGATGCCGACCATAGCCAGGCCGATTGAAGTCAGCGCGTTCGCCTCAGCCCTTTCGTCGCCGATTTTTCGCGCCAGATCGCGCGCTTCATGCAGGGTGTCGAACGCATCGTCGAACCGGCGCCGGCTGGTATAGACCTCGCCCAGAAGGTTGAGGCTTTCCGAACGGGCGTGATCGTCATGAGCGCGATCTATCAATACGAGACCGCGTTTTACGTTGGCTTCGGCGCGCGCGGCATCGCCGACCCGCAGGTACATTCGGGCGGAATTGCTCAGCGCCCTGCCTGCGCCGAGAAAATCTCCAGCGGATTCAAATCCGGCGGCGGCGCGCTCGAAGGAACGAATTGAAGCCGACCATTCTCCCAGCGCTCCTTCCACCAGAGCTTTGTTGTTAAAGATGAAAGGTTCGCCATCGTGAACGCCGAGCGCGTTCACGACCCGCAGAGATTCGGAGAAATGATCGAGGGCACCGGCGTATTCCGCGATTTCAAACTCGGTTAAAGCGAGGTCGTTCAGACACGCGGCGTAATCGGACTGCGGCGGGAGGCGGCGCCACGTCTCAAGCGCGTCGTGCAGACTGTGCAGGGCGTCGATGAACAGGGAGCGGCGGCGGAGACTCACTCCAAGATTGGTCAGAATCTCGGCCTCAGACTGAATATCCCCCAACTCACGGCTATGCGGCAGGGCATCCGTGTAAATGCGGCCCGCTTCGGCGATGTTCCCCCCGGAGCGGTTCAAAGAATCGGCAAGCAGAATCGAGGCCCGCAGCACCGATTCCGCATCGCCCGCTTGGCGCCAAATATCGACCGCCTGGCGAGCGGCTGCGATGGCGGCGCGCGTTTCCGCCACGGTGCGGGCGGCTCGAAGGAGAGATCTTGCGCTGGTCGAGGCGTCCTCCGCACGGAGTATGGTCTCATCCTTACCGGTGAACGCGGGCAAGTCGACCAAGCATACGGCAAAGTTTGCGACGCGTCTTTCGCGATCCGCCCGGCGCACGCGCAGGACGCGGGCCGCCGATCCCGGCGCAAACGTGGCGCTTTCAATCTGCCATCCAAACGCATCTACGGTCCGGAGCGATCGCGCATCGCCGTCGAGAAATTCGAGGACGAACTCGGCGTTCCGCTGATCGATCTCGACCCGGAATCCGTGGACCCGGGGCAGACGCAATTCGCGCATCTGACCCGGCGAAAGGCTGAAAACAAGAGGAGCCGAGCCAAGGAGAGGCAAACCCCGAGCAGTCAGGCTTTCCGCGCCGGCCGCAGCCGGCGCGGAAAGGATAGCAACAAGAAAGAGAGTGCGCAGCATCTGCCGAGGGAGAGAAACAGCATACACCAAACGGGATCGTCCCATCAAAGAAAAGGGCGCCCGAAAGCGCCCCCAAACCAATTACCAGCCACCCTGATCCCAGATGGCGTCCAGCACTACCATCAGCCACGTCACAGCGATCACCTCCTTTGCGTGAAGTCAGGAGGCAATCGCTGTGAGAGGGTCCCGCCGCGCATCGCGAGCGATTTTTTTGCAGCGGCAAGTAAAAAAAATCGGGGCCGCTGTCAGCGGCCCCGATCAGGTCAACGCGCGAGTGGAAGTACGGCTATGTCATCGGTGTCAACTATTGGAATGGTTCACAGGCGCCGGAGTGACGGCCGCCATCATCTGAGCGATGGAGAGTTCCAGACCGCGGCGCAAGCGGAAGATGCGTCCCCGGACGGCTACCGCGGTTATCCTCAATCGCGGCGCGAGATCTTTGGCCGTCTTGCCGTCGATGAAGTATTCTTCCAGCAGATCGCGATCGGCCGCATTCAGCGCCCCCACACAAGCTTCGGCAACGGAGCGAAAGCTGGACGAAACCGGTGTGGGATCGTCGGCGGGATCGTCTTCCATGCTGGTTTCACGAATGGCTTTGCGCACCCATTCTCGATACACGTTCCTGGCGATGCCGAACGCGACGGGATCGGGATCTATGCCCTTAAGAGAAGCGGCACGCAACATCAGACGAGCGAGCGTGTCGTCGGCCAGATCCTCGGAAGCGTTGCAGCGGCGCCGATCAAAGAACGCGACCAGTTTTGTCCGAAGCCGGCGATAGTGGTCTTCGGATTGGAAAGGGAGATATTCGTTGTCCATGAAGTGGCTCCTTCACGGCAACATTGGTTTCGGCGCGGGGTTCCGCGCAGAACAGGCGAAATTATTTTTCCTTCGGTTCCGGGCCGATGGCCAGTCTGTAACTTCCGGCAGGAATGTCTTCGAAGCGCGCGATGCGAGCGGCGGCGTCGCCCTCGGAGCGAAGCACGGCCACGCGAACGAACGCTTCCTCGCTGATCGAGAACAACAAAACGAGCGACTCCGGCGCCGCGTCCGATTCAACCTCTATGCTCTCGCCGGATTCCCGGAGGTCGACAAGGGCATGAACTTCGCCGGGCCCGAGCACGACCCGAATGGGGCCGCCGACGGTCGTCCCGCTGACCGGAACGAAAGCAGCCTGGCCGAACCGGCGCGGCATCGCTTCTCCCCATATGGCGGCGGCATCGTCAAACCAGCCGCGCAGGGCGGCGGCGAAATCCCGGTAAACGCTCATGGCCTCGCGGATGGCCGTCACCAGTGGATCGGCCCCGCGCGCTTCCGCCTGCAGCGAGGCCGCGTGAGCTTCCGCCGTGAAGCCGGTATAGAGCATCGCCTCCAAACGGTTCATCACGCCCAGACACGCTTCGCAGGAGACCAGGTGCTCCTCAAGCGGGACCTGTTCGAAATCCGGCAGAGTTCCTTCGCAAAAGCGATTGATTTTATCCAGAGAAGGATGTTCCACGTATGAAGTCATTCAAACACCTTTCTTCGCCGGTCCGTTAACCCCCGGCACGCAACCACACAAATAGCAATACGCGAGAAGATTCCGATCACGGGCCATGCCCAGCAGAATCGTCTGGACCCGATCGCGCCACGCCACGACATCCGCGCAAAGATCCTCTTTGGAGCAATCCTCCAAACGCATATTTCGTGCCTTTTCCATGGTGGCTCTCAGAGGCCGAAGGCAGTTGGCAATCTCCGGCTCGGTAAGATCGTTCATGCCCATATAGCCATCGCGGAACAAATCCAGCAGATCGAGCAGGAGCATCGCCGCAAGGGCGCAGAGACGCGTGGCCGGCTCCCGCAGCAGCCGACACCAGAGGAAGGCGAGCCTTTCATGAGCTCCAACCGCCAGTCCGCATGCCATCGCGAAGAAGCTTTTCGCCTGGGATATGATCCCGTTTCCCACCGCGCGCTTCACTTCACCCGACCAGCGCGTGATGGAGTCGACGAGCTGGTCGTCTCCCTTCAAGTAGTCGCGAAACGTTTTCTCCGGGGCCTGCCGGGTTTTCCGATAGAGCCTGATTAAGGAAGCTTTAGCCCCAGCCAGAATGGGATCGCAAGCGACCATCTCAGTCTGGATCGCCTCCACGACATTCGGCAGGGGCGTATCGCCATACTTCTCGGCAATGGCCGCCGGCTTCCAATCCAGATATTTATTCAGCAGGAACGCCGCGGCTTCCCAAGGTTCCCGATGCTGCACCATATCGAGCATCTCCGAATAACACGCCGAAGGTGGCAGTTCGATGGAAGGCTGCCCCGCCGGATCGTCCAGGTCCTCGATATATCCCCCCAACGGTCGGCATCTGTGCCACCGCGCCTGATTGGCCGCGTAGGCCCGCGCCCACGTCAGAAAGAAGCCTCCGCTGCGCTGATACCCCTTGAGGTTGTTCCATATTGCCTCCGCCGCGAAAGACTCCACTTCGCCGACGTGATCGGCGTTTCGGCAGCGAATGTGAACGCCGATGACGTTCCGAATCGGGTGCGAGATGCGCGGCCAGATGAGGTCGAAAGCCCTTCGACCTTCCTCGCCGCGCCCTTGCGCCGTCATGACCAGAGGCGCCAGTTCCTCGTCAAGCTCCGCCGCGGCAATCAGATCCTTGAGAGCCTTGATATCGGGCATCAAGGATAGCCTTTTCTGGACCGCCTCCTTTACCGCGGGGGAGAGGCCAACCAGAAGACCGTCGAGATCGATCGGGGCGGGAGTCATAGGCTGCTCTTTCGCCTTCCGATGATATTACGCCGCGAGCTTCTTTCGGAAGGCGCGGTCGACGAGTTCCTCGATCGGGCGACCCAGCTCGGCTGCGGCTTTTTCCGCGAGCAGAAAGCGGCAGTGGGCGCCGTACCGCTCCGCCGCCAGCGCGGCTTTCGCCGCGGCCCCAGCCACTTCCTCGCGCAGAGCTGCGGTTTTTGCCCTGGCCGCCAACGCGTTCGCCTCCAGTGTTTCGCACTCGGACCGCGTTCGCGCGGCCCGACGGCGCAGACGGGAACGAAGAACGAGAGCCGAGCTTTCTCCCAGGCTCAGCAGCAGGAACACGGCGCCATCGGCGGTGACCAAAATCGAAACCAGCAGTATGGCGCGGTCGATGGCGTCCTGGTCGACGCGGGGATGCGCGGCCGAGTCCGTCTGTGTGAGCGCGCGCTGCAGCTTCGCAGCTTCTTCGCGCGCTTTGGCGAGATGAGCGATCATCATTCCGTTGCCGACCGCGAGAGCTGTCAGCAGGATCGCCATCACGACGTTCATCGCCAGCTTTTTCCGAGACGCGGCGGCTCGGCGCAGCTTCTGCCACGGCTCCTCGAACAAACGGGCGAGGAAGATCTCAAGCACTGCCAGTCCGCTGGGCGGCGCGAGGCCAAGCAGGATGCCCAACACCGAATACCTCTGCACATTCAGGAGGAAACACAGGGCCGT
>JASHSD010000911.1 GCA_030036985.1 Bryobacteraceae bacterium | reverse complement strand
CGCCGATGCGTGCGCTTCATTTTTTCGATATTGGCGAGGGTCCACTCGCGGGGCGGACGCTGGTTCGCGATGGCCGCGTTTTCGGCCGGAAGCCCGAACGCATCCCAGCCCATCGGGTGGAGCACGTTATAGCCGCGCATCCACATATAGCGGGCGAGAGCGTCGCCGATCGAGTAGTTGCGGATATGGCCGATGTGCAGCGCGCCGCTCGGATACGGCAGCATCTCGAGCACGTAATATTTAGGCCGGTCGGAATTCTCCTCGGCTTTATAAAGGCCGGCGTCTTTCCATTGTTCGTGCCATTTTAACTCGATCTGGTTATGGTCGTATGTCTTTTCGGGCATCTAGGCTCTTGAGAACCAGTTTTGCAGATAAGGCGCCCATGCCCGCGTGGCATGAAACTAAAACCTCGCTTGCTTGCGCGCGCGGCTCGGTACGCACACCAGGTTACCGGGCCGCGACCGCGACGGAGCGATTTTGCCGCAGACTGCGCACCTCCCTGCGGATCTCGCGGATATGTTCCGGCGTAGTGCCACAGCATCCGCCCACCAAACGCGCGCCCGCCTGAATGATTCGCCGCGCATATTGCGCCATGTATTCGGGCAAGCACGGATAAATGTTGCGGCCCTCGACGGCCGTGGGCAGCCCCGCATTCGGAATCGCCCCGAGCGGCTTCTCCGTCCACGCCGTCATCCTTTCCATCGTTTCCAGGATGACCCGCGGACCGGAGGAACAGTTCAGCCCGATGGCATCCGCGCCCCACGAATCGAGGCGGCGCGTGAAATCTTCCGTGGACGTGCCGTCGCGCAGCCCGCCATTGTCCTCAACGCTCACGCACGCGAGCACGGCTACGCCATCGCCGGCCGCTTCGCGCGCCGCGAAAACAGCCTCGCGGAGTTCGTTGATCGCCGTGAAGGTTTCAAGGATCAGCAGATCGACCCCGGCCTCCACCAGCACCTCGATCTGCTCGCGAAACATCGCGCGCGCGTCGGCAAAGCTGGTTGGCCCGAGAGGTTCGAGCGGGCAACCCAGCGGCCCGACTGCGCCCGCGACGAACGCGCGGCCATCCGCCGCCTCGCGCGCAATGCGGACGCCGGCTTCGTTGATCGCGCGCAGTTTCTCAGCCAGCCCGAACGCGCCGAGGCGCTTGCGATTGGCCCCGAACGTATTGGTTTCGACGATCTCGGCGCCCGCGTTGACGTAGTCCAGGTGCACTTCCCGCACCAGCGCCGGCGCCGACAGGTTCAACTCGTCGTAGCACCGGTTGATGAAAATCCCCTTCGCGTAGAGCACAGTGCCCATCGCGCCGTCGATGACAAAGATCCGGCTGCCGAGGGCTTCGCGAAACTCGCCCGCCCTCGTCGCACTCGCGGTCGACATAACTCAACAGTAACGGAAGCGCGGCTGCATCAGAGGCGCTTTGACGTAATCTGAAGGAAAGGAGCGCGAATCATGGCGAGTCTCGACTGGCGGCAATGCTCTGATGTGGAGAGCATCCCCGGCAAGCGCAGCGGCGCGTGGGTATTACGGAACACGCGGACGCCGGTCTCAGTTGTCTTCGACAATCTCGAAGTGGGCGTCCATCGAGGAGATTATGGAATGGTTCCATTTGTCGCGTGAACAAGTGACTGCCGTGATCGAGTTTGCGGCGCGCAGTCTGGACGCGCCCCCTCCTCCACATCCCGCGCAGGCGGTCGATGCTCATCCTCTTCGATAACGGCACGCCTGCTCCGCTTCGATATGCGCTGGAGGGCCACAGAGTTGTGGAAGCCATCGAGCGTGGATGGGACCGGCTTACAAACGGCGACCTCATCGCAGCGGCGGAAGCGGCGGGGTTCGACGTTTTGCTGACGACGGACAAAACAGGACGTGTCACCCAATGACCAATCCTTCTGCGAAAAACCGCTTGCTTGCGCGCGCGGCTCGGAATGGGCTTCTGAGCCATGAGTGGTTGGACGGGTTATTCTGCGACGGGTCCTTAGATAGTTTCGCCGTTATCTCTTCTCGTCAACAGGCTCCGCGTCGAACCTGATCGCGGAATCGGTGCTGAAATCGGCGATGTGATACGAGCTGTAAGTCGCCTCATTGATTGCCGAACCCCGATCCATCTGAAAACGCACAACGGTATGAGAAGGCAGATCAATGCTGCGCCCGCCAACGTCGAACGACGCGAAATCGAGCGTCAGCTCCGCTCCCGTGTACTCCGACCCGCGAGGAATATCGACGCATTTAATCGAAGCCCGGACTAACGCGCCGGTCACATGGTCGGCATAAATCAACCCTTTGTATGGCGCCCGCACAGTACGATTCCCGTCAACCAGCACATAGCCTTCCGACGCGGGCACATCGAACGAAAAAACCAACACTTGCCGGCCGCTCAACGTATCCGCGCGCACCCGCCGAAAATCGGCATGCGACTTTGGGTCAACGATCGCTGCGAAAAACGCGGAGTTCGCCTCCAGCGACGCATCCGTGAGCCGCTCGCTGAAATCGGAAGCTGACGCGCCGGGCCGCCGCGAACGGTTATAACCGGCGGGAGCGCCCGCAAGCTTGACAGCCTGCACCGCGAAAAGCTTGTACTGCCTGGTGTCGCAGCGATCCTGTCTGGTTTCCGACGACGTCACCCCAGGCACTGAAATCGTCTGACGCGTGTCCTCGATGCAAGTGAGCCGCGTCAGTTCCCGCAGATAGGTTCGGGCGTGATCCCGAATCTTCGCGACCATCGCCACATCGGAAGAATTCTGCCCAAATGCGGAACCCGCCATCAGCGTCAAAAACAAAACTGCCGCTCGCCGTATCATTCCTCACCAACCGTCACCCAGTTGGATTCGAGCCCCGCCTTGACGACAAATCCCGGTTTTTCGCCGCGGAACTCGAAGACATAGACGGAGGGATCGGCGTGGAGACGCCCGAGCAGCGGCCGTTTCTGTAGCGCGCGCGGTGGAAGACCCAAACTCACGCCCGTCCCGCCTGGCCGCACCAGCGGCGCCGGCCGCGATTCCTCCTCCGCGTCAATCGCGGGCCTGGCCTTCGCCGCGAGAGCCACGCGCGTCCCTCCCAACATCACAGCTTCCAGCCGCACCTCGATTCTGATCGAAGGCTTGGGTCCGGGAAAATGCTCCAATCTCATGATGCGGGCGGCGATCTCCGATCCTTTGGGAACCAATACCGACTTCTGCTTTGCGTCGAGGACAACCGTCTCCAGCACCGCCTTGATCACATCGCCTCCGGAGGCTGTTTCCGTGTCGACGGGCTCTGTAAAACGCACCTTGAACTGACGGCCGACGGGCAGCGCAATCGCCGGCGCCTTTTCTGTCTGAACGGCTGCGGGAGAAGCAACTGCCCCACCCGCGGGCCCGTCGAATCGGATGCTCGAGTCGGCGGTAAATTCGCGGCAGCTCGCATAAACGGCCCGATTGCGGCTCTCGCTCCCGTCGTTCCTGAGGATGTCGAGCTGAGACTGGCGCGGCAGAAGAAAATCCGAATCGTGCAGGTGGATGCGGCTGTAGTCGAGCGTTGTGCCCGTCTCGCAGGCGCCGGACTCCGCGGGAAGTCCAACGCTGCGGATCGACAAGCTTACGAGATCGGCCGTCGCCGGATCGACCGCAAAGGTCCCTTCGTAGGCCGTGGTGTATCGGCTTGCGCCGTCCCGGAACGAATACGTGCTTTTGTCGAGCGGAACGCGAAATTCGAATTCAGCCAGTGTTCGCCCACTCACCGAGGTCTCGCCTTTGTAAGTGATATCGGCCGCGTCGCTGCCGAAAATGGCCGAAAGGAAGCCGGAATAAACCCCGTTCTCGGTAGCTCCCTCGACCAGTTCGAACGGGTCGTGCTTATCGAATCGATTCTCATCCGGCCACGAATAAATCTCGCCACCGGCCGCAATCGCGACATCCAGTTTCAGGCGGTCCGTCTCCGCCAGTCGCGTGTTCAGCTGTCCCAGGCGCGATTGCGCGGAAAGTCCGTCGCACGAGAGCGCGTGAGTCGGATCGGACGCGTACTCACTGCGCTCAATCGTCAGGCCGCACATGTATCTCGGCAGGCGCGCAAGCGTGTCCGTGACCCTGGCGCGGACCCGCTGCAGCAGGTCCCGCGGGCCGTTTGTCTGAGCCAAAGCGGTCAGGTGAACGATCGCGGCGAAGCCGCACAACAGCGGAACTCCGGTCGAAATTTTCATCGGGTCACCCAGTTGGATTCCAACCCGGGTTTGATCGCGAAGCCTGGTTTGACGTTCTGGTATTGGAACACGTAGATGCCCGGATCGCTATCGAGTTGCCCGTTCAGAAACGGCCGCGAGACGGTTCGGGGTCCTGGCGTCCTGCGTGGTATCTCGACAACCACGTCAGGTTCACCCGCTTCCGCCTGGAAAGGAACCATCGTTCCCGCGATATCGACCGCTTCCAGTCGGACCTCCAACCGGATCTCGAGCGGCGGGCCCGCGAGATGCTCCAGCCTGACAACGCGGACCGCGATCTCCGCGCCTTCGGGAACCAACACGGACTTCGACGCCGGGTCGCGAATGGAGGTCTTCAGCGTGGCGATTACCCGGTCGCCTCCGGAGACCGTCTCGGGATCGATCGCCTCGGAAAACCTGATTCTGAATTTGATCCCGGCCGGCAGGTTTGGCCCCGGCGCCGAGGTCTTCGGTACCGTTATGGATTCTCCCGCGAGATCCTCGAATCTGACCGCGGAATCTCCCACGAACTCGCGGCAACTCGAATAGACGGCGCGATTGCGATCTTCAGTGCCATCGGCGTTGAAGATATCGAGCTGAGCCTGGCTCGGCAGAAGGAACTCCGAATCGCGCAGACGCGTGCGCGCGTAGTCGAGCGTCGTTGTCGCATCGCACGCGCCCGAGGCCGCGGGAAGCCCGTCGGTGCGGATCGACAAACGCACGAGATCGCCGGTGGCCGGATCGGCAAGAAAGGTCCCGTCGTAAGCCGTGGTGTAACGGTTGTCGCCGCTGCGGAACACATACTTGCTTCGTTCGAGCGGAACCTGAAACTGGTACTCAGCCAAAACCCGGCCGTCCACCTCTTTTTCGCCGATCCAGTAAAAATCCGCCGCATCGCTCCGGAAGACGGCGGAAAGGAAGCTCGAAAACAATCCGTTTTCCAGAGCGCCCTGACCCTCGAAATCGAACGGATCGTGGGAACTGAATTTCTCACCCGGCCACGCATAGATTTCGTCCCTGGCCGCGATGGCGACATCCAGCCGCACACGATCTGTTTCCAGCAGTTGGGTCGTGAGCCTTCCTTTGCTGCGTTCGGCCGCAAGCCGGTCGCACGAAGCCCCGCCGGCGGAATCGCGGGACTCCGATGCGTACTGCGCGCGCTCGACGGCAAGGCTGCACATGTATCTGGGCAGCCGAGTAAGGGCGTCCGTGACCTTAGCGCTTACCCGCTCCAGCAGGTCCCGCGGATCGCCCGTCTGGGCCAACGCGGCCGATTGGACGATCGCGGCGAAGCTGCACAGCAAGGATGCCCTGGTCCGCATAGCGTTACCTTGTGGCTCTGACACCGGAAGCCCACAACAAGTTCCTGCGAGCCGGAGAAATCCGGTCAAATTCGAAGCAAACCGCCGCGTGATAAACTGCCCGCTGGAGTTCAGCCACGGAATGAAGTACCTATTGCCGGCCACCGGCGCGGTCTGCCTCGCGCTTGGCGCCGGCTGGATCATCAAAGCGGCTGCCAACGGCATCGATCCTCAATCCGTCATCACCGGCCCAGGCGCTTTCACCAACGCCAAAGACCTGAAGCCCGGAACCTTCCGCAAGATCACGGTCGCGGACCTGCCCCAACCCACTCAGGGCACGCCGAACTTCTCACGTCCCGTTCCCAGACCCGAAGGCGCGCTGCCCAAAGCGCCCGCCGGATTCACCGTGTCTCTTTATGCTCACAACGGCCTGAGCGCACCGCGCCAGATCCGCCGCGCGCCCAACGGCGATCTCTTCGTCGCCGAAGAGCAGGCCGGCGAGATCAAAGTCATCCGCGATCAGAACGGCTTTCCCGTCATCTCCATCTACGCCGCCGGCCTGAACCATCCCTTCGGCATTAATTTCTACCCGGCGGGCGACAATCCTCAATGGGTCTACGTCGGCAATACCGGCTCCGTGGTTCGGTTCCCGTATAAGAACGGCGATCTGCAGGCCACCGGCCCGGCAAAGACCCTGATCTCCGATATCCCGCCGATGGGCAATCACCAGACCCGCGATCTCGTTTTCTCCAAGGATGGAACACGCATGTTCGTGGCCGTCGGCTCTGCCGATAACGTCTCCAATACGCGGCAATCGGAAGAGCACCGCGCCAACATCCTCGAATACACGCCGGAAGGAAAGTTCGTCGAGATCTACGCCTCGGGCATCCGCAACCCGGTCGGTCTCGGCATCGATCCCGCGACCGGCGAACTCTGGTGCTCGGTCAACGAGCGCGACGATCTCGGCGACAACCTGGTTCCCGACTACATCACCTCCGTCAAGGAACACGGCTTTTACGGATGGCCCTGGTTTTACATCGGCCGGCACGAGGACAAGCGCGCACGTCTGCCACGGCCCGCGGACAAGACGATCGATTCCGTCATCGTTCCCGACGTGCTGCTTCAGCCGCACAACGCCTCTCTCGGGCTGACCTTCTATGACGGCAGCCAGTTCCCGCCGGAATACCGCGGCGACATTTTCGCGGGTGAGCACGGATCCTGGAATCGCAAGGTCAAATCGGGTCACGAAGTGGTGCGGGTGCCTCTGGACAAGGGCAAATCGAACGGCGTCTACGAAGACTTCCTCACCGGGTTTCTGACTCCGGACGGCGAGCCGTGGGGCCGGCCGGTAGGAGTCGCTGTGGGCAAAGACGGTTCTCTCTATGTTACCGACGATGGCTCGGCCGCCATCTGGAAAGTCACTTTCACCGGAAAGAAATAGGAGACGGACGAACCATGCGGATTTCACGAATTCTCGCGATTGCGGCACTGGCGGTAACGACGGTCGCGGCTCAAAACAGAGGCGGCGGCCGCGGCAGAGGCGGTATTCCGGCGCCGCTGAAGATCACGATCCCGGCCTTCCCCGACGGCGGCGCGATCCCCGCCATGTACGGTTGCGCCAACGGGAAGAACGCCAACATCTCGCCTGCGATTCAATGGAGCGGCGCGCCCGAAGGCACACAGACCATCGCGCTGATCCTGCACGATCCCGACGTCGCCATCGGCGGCGAAGATGTGCTGCACTGGGCCATCTTCAACATCCCGGCATCCGCCGGCGGCCTGCCCGAACACGTGCCCGCCATGGAGATGCTGCCTGACGGGGCCACGCAGCTGAAGAACATCGGCCAGTCGGTCGGCTATTTCAACCCCTGCCCGCCGCCGCCGACCACGCATCATTATCTGTTCGAGTTCTACGCGCTGGACACGAAGCTGGACGTGCCGCCCACGGCCTCGCGTGCGGACCTGTTGAAGGCGATGACCGGCCACATCCGTGCCAAAGGCCTCTACATAGGTCTCTTCCACCAGTAAATTGTTACCGGCCTTCACCGACTAACGACGGTAACCTTTGTAGGGCAAGTTGTTAACCTGCGGCGGATTGGCAGAGGGACTTGCAAAATTCCGGGGTTGGCGCGTGCGGCGGAGTGCGACAGAAGGGTTGAGATAAGTTTTCGGGGCCGAATCCGCAACCCAATTAATGCAGATGCGGTTTTGTGCGCGGACTCGGCGGTCGGAAGACACACCTTTCCTGTCGGCGTGTCAAAGGCTCGGATTTCGCTGTGTCCCGGCAGGTCCTGAC
>JASHSD010000910.1 GCA_030036985.1 Bryobacteraceae bacterium | reverse complement strand
GTGCGCCGCTGGGGCATGCAGCAGTAACCAGGGCGCCGGCGTCCTCGATGTCATCGAGACCTTCGATCTGTTCGGCCAACCGGCTGCGCCGATCGGCGGTCAGAAAACCGCTGGAGTTGTCGTCGAATTTAGCGCGGATTTCCTCATAAGTCATCGGATTTTCCGCCGAGCCGCGATTGTACTCTTCGAGTTCATAAAGCGTGCGGCCGTCTTTCAGCGTGACCGTCACCTCGCCTTTGAAACGCCCGGGGCCGGGGTAATCGGGATCGACGCGATAATGCACGCGCCGCGCCAGCGCGAGAATCTCCGGGTTGCGCAGACTCTCCTCGCGATAGGCGTTCCGGCCCATCGAGCCCAGCGCCAGCGCCTCGGCGAGGCTGTACTGCAGGCTCACGCGTCCATGCGAATCGCTTGCGGGCGCGAATTTCTCCGCGACCGGCTCGCACACGATGCCGACAATAAACGCCGTGACCGGGCAATCGATACGCTCGACCTGTTTCGGCGCAATCTCGTGCTTCTCGCGCAGCCGCAGAATCGCACTGATATAGGGATGCAACACATGCGCCGCGGGAAACGGCTTGAACGACGAATTGCGGCTCTCCCAATGCGCGCCGAGATCGTCGCGGATGCGGCCGTAATCGCGCGGCTGATCCGGGCTTTGAAGATGGGACGCGAACAGCCCGAAGCGGCCCTCGAAGACCTCGGCGGGCCCGGTCGTGCCGGTGCGCGCGAGCATCGCCGCCGTGATTCCGCTTTGCGCCGCCCAGCCGGGATGCAGAAATTTCGTCTGCGTCCCGTCAACCCAGCATTGCAGCAGCCCCGATGCGAAACTGCCGCAGATCCCCGCGGCCTGCGCCATCGCGCGCGCATCGAAACCGAGCAGCTTCGACGCCAGATACGCGCTGCCGAAGGTCGCGAACAGGCCTGTCGGATGAAAGCCGCGCTTATGGAACTGACCCGAAGCCACGCTGCCGACGCGGCACGAAATTTCGTTCCCCAAGGCGATCGCCGTAATGAGATCGCGTCCGGAGACAGGCCGAAGCAGTTCCGAAAGAGCCAGCGCCGCGGCCACCGCGGGACTGCTCATATGCACGATGGATTCGTTATGCGTATCGTCGAATTCGAGCGCCTGCGAGAACGCGCCGTTGGCAAAAGCGGCCGTGGCCACGCCGAGCCGATCGCCCGTGCCCCAGACGCGGCAGGGCCCCGGAGGCGAAAGCGCAATGGCGGCCGCGCGCGTGGAATCGCCGAACGCTGTTTCGGCGCCGGCGAGCGACAGCCCCATCACGTCCATCACGCGCAGCTTCGTCGCTTCAATCACATCGGACGGCAGGTCCTCGAATCGAAGGCGCGAGGCCCACGCCGCGAGTGCGCTCGATAGCGGCGCGGTCACGGTTTACGGCTCGCCTGGAGCGCCGCCTTCACGCCTTCGATAAGATCTTCCTGACTGAACGGCGGCGGGAATATGTGGAAGTCCTCGATCGAGGTCTGGCTGCGCACCCGATCTTCTTCCATATAGCCCGCCACGATCAGGACCGGCAGTCCACGGCACTTGGTCCGCAGGTATACGGCCGCGGTTTGTCCCGGCATGCTGCTGATGTAAGGCCGCGTGATCAGCAGATGCGGACGCACTTCGCGCAGGCGATCGACGGCCTCGCCGAGATCGGCCGCCACGACGACGAGGTACCCGGCGCCCCGCAGGGCGTCCGTGAGGACGTGGCGCATCAGGGGATCGGAGACGAGCAGGAGCAGGGTTGTGCTGGATGGAGGACGGTCCGCCATGGGGCTGATAAGAGCATATCGCCGGGGTTTCAGCCATTTTTCAGCCGTTGATGATTCAATGAACGGAGGCATGTCCGGCCTGCATCGTGGTTCTACGCTCGTTCTCCTTATCTTGGTTCTGTCGGCAGGCGCAGCGGCGCAGAGCCCGCCGGTGATCACGCTGCAGGATGCGCTCAACCGGGCCAAACAATATGGGGTGCAGGTTCAGAGCGCGAATCTGGCCGTGGGTTTGGCGAAGGAAGACAAGGTGCAGGCAAAGGCCGCGGGACTGCCGTCGGCAAACGTGCTGAACCAGTACATCTACACCGAGGGCAACGGCACGCCTTCGGGTGTCTTCGTCGCCAACGATGGCGTGCACGTCTATAACGAACAGTTGGTGGGGCACGAAGAAGTGCTGGCGCTCGTCCGCCGTGGCGAGGTTCGGCGCGCCGCCGCGGCGGAAGCAGCCGCGCGGGCCAGAGTCGAGGTCGCCCAGCGCGGACTCAACGCCACGGTGATTCAGTATTACTACACGCTGCTCGACGCCCAAAGGAGATTCGTCAACGCCCAGACCAGCTTGCGCGAGGCCGAACAGTTCCTCGATATCACGCAGAAGCTGGAGAAGGGCGGGGAGGCCGCGCGCGCCGACGTGATCAAGGCGCAGATCACGCTGCAGCAGCGGCAGCGCGATCTGCAGGACGCGCAGTTCAACATCGAAAAGGCGCGCATCAGCCTGGCTGTGCTCACGTTTCCGGATCCGAGTTCCGAGTTTTCGGTACAGGACGACCTGCAGCAGCCCGCGATGCTGCCGCCGTTGCCCGAAGCCGAGGCGCAGGCCACGGCTACGAATCCCGATGTACAGGCCGCGCGCTTCAGTCTGCGGGAAGCCGGTTACGAGCACGATATCGCGCGCTACGGATATCTTCCCGAGTTCAGCCTGGATGTTTTCTACGGCCTCGACGCAAACCAGCTGGAGGCGAAGACCAGCGGCTCGACTCAGGCGACGGGACGCAGCACCCTTCCGAATTACAGCGTGATGGGCAGGCAGAATCTCGGCTATTCGGCGCAGGCGACGCTGAATATTCCGGTATGGAACTGGGGCGCGACGCGCAGCAAGGTGAAGCAGGCCGAGTTGAGACAGAAGCAGGCGCAGCTGGATCTGACGTTGGCCCAGCGCACCATGCAGGGCAATCTGGCGGGCGAATACGCGGAAGCGCAGGCCGCGCAGGCGCAGATCGATTCGCTGCGCAGTTCGGTGGATCTGGCGGCGGAGAGCCTGCGGTTGACGCTGCTTCGTTATCAGGCGGGCGAAGCCATTGCCTTCGAAGTTGCGGATGCGCAGAACACCGTGACGCAGGCGCGGAACGCGTATGATGACGGGCTGGTGCGATATCGTGTCGCGCTGGCGCTTCTGCAGACCATGACGGGGAACCTCTGATATGAGAACGAACGTGGCGCGGGCACTCGTGCCTGCCGGGCCGGGACTCATCCCGGCCCTTGTCTTCCTGCTGCTGCTCTGCAACTGCGGCAAGTCGGAAAAAAAAGAAGCCGACGAAGCCGAAGCGCCCATTCCGGTCGAAGTCGGCGACGTCACGCGCGGACCGATCGATCTCATCGTCAACGGCGATGCGGTGCTTTATCCCATCAACCAGGCCAACGTAACGTCGAAGATCAGCGCGCCGGTGCGCCGGTTTCTGGTCAATCGCGGCGATCATGTAAAAGCCGGACAGCTGCTGGCGGAGCTCGAAAGCCGCGATCTGGCGGCGAGTGCGGAAGAAAGCAGGAACCAGCTCGACCAGGCGCAAGCCGCGCTCCAGACGACTTCCAACGCGACCGTGCCGGAAGACCGCACCAAAGCGCTCGCCGACGTGCAGGCAGCCCAGCAGAC
>JASHSD010000909.1 GCA_030036985.1 Bryobacteraceae bacterium | reverse complement strand
CTTCGCCGCTGCCGGAATGGCCTCAGAGGAGGGATTCGACATGTTCAATCATCTGCGGGGACGCCCAGTTCTGCGACGAGACGAATTTCTCCACCACCTTGCCCTTCTGATCGATCAGATAGCTTTCCGGTATCAGCTGCGTCCCGTAGTTCAGCTGGATGTCCTTGGTCGGATCGCGCGCCGTCAGAAAAGCGGCCGGGTTGCTGGCGAGGAACCGCTTGTAGGCGTTCGCATCCTCGTCCGAGCTGATCCCGAGCACGACCAGACCCTTGGGCCCGAGAATGCTCGCCATGCGGTTCAGGGCCGGGAACTCCTCGACGCACGGGGCGCAATAAGAAGCCCAGAAGTTCACCAGCAGCAGTTTGCCGCCGAAATCGCGCGCCGTCACAGTCTTTCCCTCATCCGTGCGGATGCTGAATTGCGGAGCCTTGTCGCCGGCCTGGACAACGTTTTCGTGAAGCGAAAGATAAAGCACGCCGATGAACAACGCGAACATCACGGCGATGCCTGTCTGGAGAATGCGGTCGACCTTCATAACTGGTTTCCTATAATTCTATTGAATCAAATCGCAGATGGTGATTTCGAAGAAGGTAGAGTTTTCAGCGTCGCACATTTGCCGCTCGCCGCGGCTGACCGACGCCGAAAACGAGCGCGTCTACGGACCGGCGGCCAATCCGCACGGCCACGGCCACAACTACGTGGTCGAGGTCGGCGTCGAAGGCGATCCCGATCCCGTCACCGGAATGATTCTGGATTTGAAGCGTCTCAAGGAAATCCTCGATGAGCGGGTGCTTGAAGTCTACGATCACCGCCTGCTGAACCGCGAAGTCAGTCCGTTCGATCGCGTGGTGCCGACGGCTGAAAACATCGCCATCGATATCTGGAACCGCGTCGCCCCATACATCGGCGGACGCGCCCGGCTCTACTCGGTGCGGGTTCACGAAAGCGGCGATTTGTCGGTCGAATATCGGGGTGAGCCGTGACGGTCCGCCTGAGCCGGCGATACGAATTCTTCGCCTCCCACCGGCTGCACTCCGCCTCGTTGACCGACGAACAGAATCGCGAAGTCTACGGCAAATGCAATAACCTGCACGGCCACGGACATAACTACGAGGTCGAACTGACGGTCCGCGGCGAAGTGGACCCGGTCACCGGATGCGTGGTCGAACTGGCTCTATTGGACCGGCTCGCCGAAGAGCAGATCCTGGCGCCGTTCCGCTATCGGAATCTCAACGAAGAGGCGCCGGTATTCCGGACTGTGGTGCCCACAACCGAGAATCTGGGCGTCGAAATCGACCGGCGGCTGCGGGCCGCCTGGGAACGCACCTTTGCCGGAGGCGAACCCCGCCTCGACAAAGTCCGCATCCGGGAGACGGATAGAAACATCTGTGAGATTGCGCAAATAAGATGAAGAAACGGGCTGTTCAACCGGGATCATTGAAGGTAATTTCCTCGACGCCGCCGAAGCCGATCGCTCCTTTGATTCAGGAGGTCGTTGAGGCGCTGGGCGAAAATCCCGCGCGCGAAGGCCTGGTGCGGACCCCCGAAAGAGTGGACAAAGCCCTGCGTTTTCTCACCAGCGGCTATACCACCGATATCGCCAGAATCGTCAACGGCGCCATCTACGAAGTGAAATACGACGAGATGGTGATCGTCAAAGACATCGAGTTCTTCAGCCTTTGCGAGCACCACCTGCTGCCGTTTTTCGGCAAGATGCATGTGGCCTATATCGCGCGGAACAAAGTCATCGGCCTGAGTAAGCTGCCTCGCATCATCGACGCCTTCGCCCGCCGGCTGCAGATTCAGGAGCGCCTGACGCAGGAAATCGCGCAGTGCATTCAGGAGCTGCTCGATCCTTTGGGCGTAGGAGTCATCGCCGAGGCGCAGCATTTCTGCATGATGATGCGCGGCGTGGAAAAGCAGCATTCGGGCACGGTGACGAGCGCCATGCTCGGAGCCTTCCGGACCAACAAAGAAACCCGGGACGAGTTCCTCGCGCTGACGCACTCGAAATAATTTCATTCTGAGCCGCGACCAATTTCCGACCGCGACCAATTTCCGAGCCGCGACCAATTTCCGAGCCGCGACCGTGAGGGAGCGGACCCCCCTCGCTATAGTTGAATGAATGAGGTTTTCTCCACTCGCGGCGTGCGTCGTCGCAGCCGCGTTTGCCGTCACGGTCGAGGCATCCATCATTCCCATCGTTCATCTCGATGCCCCAGCGCTTCAGGCCTTCGAGAAATATGTCGCTCAATTTGAGCGCAACGTCGCCGGACCGTATGAGCAAACCGGAAAATTGTGGATCGACGAATCTTCCTGCTGCACCAAAAAGGGCGGGTTCGCGGCCGGTAAGCCCGTGGTCGAAGCGCGCGAGAACACCGATATCGCCGGCGGCAGCATCCATCATTATTCGGGAGCCCTGCGCATCCCAGGCGCCACCATCGCCGATGTCCGGCGGATCATGCAGGACTACACGAACTATCCGAAATACTTCAAACCGGATGTCGGCAAGGGTTCCGGAACGAAGGACCCCGACAGCACTCCCGCCGATGAGCATTTCACCGCGCAGCTTTCGCTGATCCAGTCCACCATCTGGATGTCGGTGTCTTACGACTGCACTTACGACACGCATTACCGTCTCTACGATCCGCATCGTTGGGAATCGGTCTCCACGGCATCGAGCATCAAAGAGTGGCGCGATCCCAAGGACGTCAGCGGCGGCTATTATCCCGAGGGCGACGACCATGGCTTCCTGTGGCGCACCAACACGTACTGGTTTGTGCGCGAGAGGGAGGGCGGCATCGATCTGGAGCTGGACAGCATGACCCTTTCGCGCACCGTGCCGACCGGCTTTGGCTGGTGGGGAGCCAAGCGCACACACGACGCTGTTGAGAAGATGATGCGGGATATGAGGGCAGCCATCCAAGCGCTGCATTAGTGTAGTGTCTATGTGGTTCGGACACGCGACTTCAGTCGCGTCTTTAATATCCATCGCCGGGTCTGATTCCACCGTCTGGCTTTGGCGCCCTCCTGTGGTGGAGCGAAGCAGGCGTCCCGAAGAGTCGGGACGCGGCGCGCACGAGTGCCCTCGCCACGGTGGCCGCTTAGTTGCGGCGCCTAAAAACGCGACTGAAGTCGCGTGTCCAGTCGTTTCCTGGACACCAGGATGATTCACTTCGGCCTGCCCGCGTATTTCGGACCGGGCGCCGGATTCGCGTTTCTCGGATCGCTGTTATCCCTGATCTCCGCCGCGCTCGCGGGCATCGTCTCGGTACTGATCTGGCCGTTCCGCATGGCATGGCTGTTGCTGGTGCGGCCCAAACGGGGCAGGGTAGAGCGAGTCGTGTTTCTCGGCTTCGAAGGCATGGACGCCGCGGGTACCGAAGCCCTCATGGCTCAAGGCAAACTGCCCAATCTCGCCCGCCTGCGCGAACAGGGATCGTACCGCCGCCTGCGCACCACATTTCCGGCGTTATGTCCGGTGGCATGGTCGACCTTCGCCACCGGCGTGAATCCGGCCAAGCACGGTGTGTTCGACACCGCGCCGGTGAAGGAGAAGCGCGGGTGTGAATCGTTTTGGAAAATCCTCGGGCGATATGGAATCCGAAGCACGATTCTGTGGGTTCCCGGCGCATCGCAGCCCGAGCATTTCAACGGACGCGAATTGAAATCGGAGTCGGTCAGCTATCCGCGATTCTATGCACGCTATCTGACGAGGTTGCTTGGATCGCTCGACCGCGAGACCGTCTTCTTCAGCGCGCTGGAGAACACGAGATACGGCGTCCTCGTCTGCGTGTTCGATGCCGCGGATATCGATCGAATCACAGCCGAAACGCTGGCCCGCATCGACGCCGCGACCGCGGTATTTGTGCTGTCCGATCACGGTTCCTGTCCCGCAGGGCGCTGCGTCAATCTGAATGCCTGGCTGCTGCGCGAAGGTTATCTCGCGCTCGACGCCACCGGCGGCATCGATTGGACGCGAACGCGCGCGTACGCCGTCGGATCGAGCGGCGTCTACTTGAATCGCCGGCTTGTCAAACTGGCCGATTCGGCGGCGCTCAGCAAGGAGTTGGCCCAGAGCCTTGCCGGCCTGATCGCGATACAATCGGCTTGTTTGGCGTCCGATCTGTATCATGGACCTCACCTGAACGCCGCGCCGGATATCGTTATCGGGTACGCCGCCGGTTACGGCTCGTCGCCCGACGCAATCGCCGGCAAGGTTTCGCCAGAGATCTTCGAAGACTGCAGCCGTTCCTCTGGAGGGTCGCTGGGAGTCCTGTTTTCGAACCTGAAGATCGCCGCGGAGAACCCCGGAATCGAAGACATGGCGGCGACCGCGCTGAATCTTTTCGGAGTGAAGACGCCCCCGTGGATGGAAGGCAGATCTGTTGTCGCAGTACCGTAAATTCACCGCCCTGATCGCACTGATCCCGCTCGCGGCCTGTGGCAAAGCTCATTACAAGAAAGTCATCGTCATCGGCGTCGATGGCATGGATACGGGCTTCGTCGAGCGGCACTGGGCCGATCTGCCGAACCTGACCCGCCTGCGCGAGCGCGGCGGTTATTCGCATATGCGCACGACCACGCCGCCGCAAAGTCCGGTCGCATGGTCCACCTTCATCACCGGCCTCGATCCCGGCGACCACGGCATCTTCGATTTCGTGCATCGCGATCCCGCGACGAAGGAGCCGTATCTTTCCACCGATAAAACAATGGCCCCGCGGTTCAAGCTGTCTCTGGGCCAATGGGTGTTGCCGCTCTCGCGTTCCCGCGTGGTGTCCCTGCGCAAAGGACGCGCCTTCTGGGAGTATCTGTCGGACCGCGGCATTCCGGTGACGATCATCCGCATTCCGTCGAACTATCCTCCGTCCAAAGCGGGGCATGAAATCGCGGGGATGGGCGTACCCGACCTGCGCGGCACGGAAAGCACATTCAGTTACTACACTGACGATCCGGCGGGAACTTCGCACGAGGTCTCGGGCGGCCTGATTCGCAAGGTCGCATTGAACGCTGGCCATGTGGATTTGAATGTGGAGGGTCCGCCGAACACATTGCGGCGGGATCACGCTTATGTGTCGGTGCGACTGGCCGCGGATGTCGATCCCGACCGCCCGTTTGTGCGGCTGCGGATCGACGATCAGACGGCGATTCTGCGCGAAGGCGAATGGTCGGACTGGCTCACCGCCGATTTTCCGCTGCTGCCGCACGTGGCCTCGGTTCGGGGCATGTTTCGCGTATTCGCCAAACAGCTGCATCCCCGATTCGAACTGTATGTGTCGCCGATCAATGTGGATCCGGACGATCCCGCGTTGCCTGTTTCGACCCCGGCGTCGTATGACCGCGATGTGGCCGCAAGCGCCGGAAAATGGTCAACGCTGGGAATCCCCGAAGACACTGCGGCATTGCGGCAGGGCGTGTTCGATCTGCCCCAGTTCCTGTCGCAGAGTCATCTTGTGCTCGAAGACGAAAAGCGTTTGCTGGACGATGCGCTGCGCCGATACACCAATGGGTTTTTGTTCTTCTATTTTTCGGCGGTGGATCAGAATTCGCATGTCTTGTTCGGCAGGCATGATGCGGAGTTGCTCGGCGTCTATCGCGCGGTGGATGCTTCGATCGGTGAAGTGATGTGGCGCGAGCCCGATGCCGAATTGATCGTTATGTCCGATCATGGCTTTGCGCGTTTCGACAGGGCGGTTAACCTGAATACGTTCCTGGCCTCGCGCGGCTTCCGTACGAAAGCCTGGGCGCTCGGGCTGAACGGACTTTACTTGTCCGATAAACATGCGGCGGACAAAGTTAAACAGGAACTGCTGAACTGGCGCGATCCTGTGAATGGCAGGCAGGTGATCAAGAGCGTAAGCGACAGCCATGCGTCGCCCGAGAACCGCGCCATCGCGCCCGACTTGATTGTGGGCTACAGCGCGGGGTATCGCGCGTCATGGGAGACTACACTCGGCGAAGCGCCCCCGGGCGTGCTGGAAGACAACACCGACGCGTGGATTGCGGATCACTGCATCGATGCAAGCGAGGTGCCGGCCGTGCTGTTTACGTCGCGGCCGATTCACGGCTCCGATCCGGGCCTGGAGGATCTTCCGGTTTCGCTCTTGGCGTTGTTCGGCGTGCCGCGGCTGGCGCAGATGCACGGCCGATCCGTTTTCTGAGGGCATACTGGAGTCATGCCGCCGCTAAGATTCGACAATCCGATGTGGGGCCAGGGCTTCGGCCCTGCGAGCCGGCCTTCCGGCCGGCTCAGCAAAGGAGCTTAGCCGCAGGCATGTACTGGCTTACCCTGGTTCCGTTGAGTGCGCTGTGCGGAGTCATGGCGGCGTCCTGGTTTCGCCGCTACGCATCGGGCGATATTCGTCAGACCATGAACCGGATGGTCGCGCACGCGATGGAGCTTTGGCTGTTTCTCGACGATCCCCGGCTCATCCTGAAAGCGCAGCGGAATCTGCTGCGCGCGAACCTGCGATTGTTGCGGCAGATCGCCGTGCCCCTGGCGATCACCGCGCCTTTGTTCGCGCTGGTGATGTGGCAGGGCGATGCAATCTACGGACGCGGTCCGCTGCCCGCCGGCAAAGCGGCGGTCGTGACGGCGCATGTCCGAAGCGGCGATTTGAACGATGTCCGTCTGCAGGCGCCCGCGGATGTTGTCGTTGAAACGCCCGGCGTCCGGGTTCCGGCCATGGGCGAAGTCAGTTGGCGAATCCGGCCCAGAGAGGCCTTCAGCGGAAGCCTGACGGCGAGCGTAGTTATTGCGCGCATCGATATCCCGTGGCCACGGCGATCATGGGTGCTTTGGTTCCTGGGCATCTCGATGATCTCCGCATTGCTCGCATCGCGTGTTCGTATGCGCCACGCGGCGATGCTGCTGCTCCTTGCGTGTCCCGCATTCGCCGCCGAGAAACCGCCGGTGATTCTGATCTCGATCGATACTCTGCGCGCCGATCGCGTCGGAGTCCATACGCCCAACATCGATGCGTTCGCCGATCACGGGACTATCTGGACGCAGATCGATGCACAAGTGCCGCTAACAGTGCCGTCGCATACCGCGCTGATGACTTCCACGTACCCGTTCGAGAACCGCGTGGAGGTGAACGGCCAGGTCGTGCCGGCGGGCGCCGTCACGCTGGCTTCGGTCCTGCGCGCGAACGGATACCGGACGGCGGCCTTCATCGGCAGCGAGGTGCTCGATCCGCGCTACGGACTGAACCAGGGTTTCGACGTATATGACAGCCCTTTCGGCAGCCGCCGGGTCAGGCGCAATGCTCCTCTGGTGACCAGAGCGGCGCTGCAATGGCTTTCGAAGAGCGACCCGAAGCCCGCGTTTGCGTTCCTCCATTTCTACGATCTGCACACGCCGTATACGTTGCCCCAAGTTGCCGGACTGACCCCGAATATCGCGGGCTACGATGCCGAGTTGCGATACGTCGATCAGGCCCTCGGGCAATTTCATGCCGCGCTGATGCGCGCCGGGTTATGGGACAAGGCTGTGATCGTTATCGTCGGCGATCACGGCGAGAGCCTGGGAGATCACGGCGAAACCAGCCACGGATACTTCGTTTACGAGAGCACCCTGCATGTGCCTTTGATCGTGCATTGGCCGGAGGGATCTCCGAAGTT
>JASHSD010000908.1 GCA_030036985.1 Bryobacteraceae bacterium | reverse complement strand
GACGGGACCTCGGTCTGCGATTCCGGGAACGCTCGGAGCGGTCGGGCGCAGCGCGTTCAACAACATCTTTCCCGCAGCAGGCCTCATCATCGGCGGTGAAATCGTCAAGAAGGTCAGCCAAGGGATCGGAACCGACCGCCTGCTGAAGTTCCGCCTCGGGAAGCATACCATCAAGGTGCTGGGCTAGGTTCGCGATGCGGAACTGCGCGAAGTGCGGTAAGACCGCACAGATTCTCCTGCATCCGAAGCTCGGCGACGGCCCGAACGCTCGAGAGGATGTCCAGCTGGCCGTCTGTCTCGATCCCGCTTGCGGCTGGCGCTCGGAGAAGCACAGCCCAGCGGGGTGTGAGTTCTGCGTCGACCCCACGGCACAGGCGGCGGCGGTGAAGTCCTTCAACGACCAGCTCGCCGCGCTGAAGGCCGAGCTCGCTGCGATCCGGGCGGCGGCCGTAGCGCCGCCCGCGACTTCCGAGGCTCCCGCGGCTCCTTCCCAGGAGGGGGCATGAAGCACTCCCCCGCGGCACGGTTCCGTGCTGTAGTGGCGCTGATGGCGCTCATTCTGATGGGCGGGATGGCGATGGCGGGCACGGCCTCCGCGGGAGCCCCCATGAACCCGAGCGTCCTCGCCTGGACGCGCGCCGTAGACGGCTATCAGACGAACTTCACCTCGGCCGCTGCGATCTCCCTGCCGCAGCCAGGACTGCATCTCGGAGTTGTGAGTCTCGAGGCGACTACGAAGCCAGGCGACTTCGCGCTGACCTACGATGGCATCTCGGTCGCGCACTTCCCCTGCCCGTCCAACGGCACGACGGGTCAGACTGCCTGGGCCGTCGACTACGTTTGCGGCAGCACGATCAGCTCGACCATACAGGTCATCAACGGATCCGTCGGCGCAGTCTACCTGACCTTCTTCCCCGCGTCGATCGGAGGGCCTGCGATCTCCGCCTACCGAGCCATTTCGGGAACCGTGACGTTCTCGGCTACGCATTCGTCGCTCACGGCATTTACGGCGGTGAACTTCGACAGCGCTCCGAACGTGCCGAAGTCGCTATTTGCCGTATGCACGGTCGCGGGCAGCACCGTCTACTTTCAGGCTCGCGGGCCGTTGCAGCTCGGCTACAACTGTCAGCTCCCCGTGGGCGGCGACAACGGTGCTTTCATCTTCCCTGCGGCACCGTTGACCTCGGCCAATTCGCTGACGCTGTATTACACGAATACGGCAAGCGCGGGAACCATCACGTGGTGGGCGTTCTACTGAGGTAGAGCGTGCGGTCCTTCCGTTCCTTTGGTCAGCGCTGGGCAGGTCTCGCAGTCCTGCTCCAGCTTCTGCTTGCGGGGGCCGCGTTCAATCCTGGGCGAAGGGAACCGCCACCGCCAACTCCGCACACGCAGACGATCGGCGTCAGCGCCATCAACTGCGTGACGACGGGACCCGGGACGTCGAACACGGTATGGACCACCGCTACGGCAGACCTTCCCGCAGGAGATTGGCTCATCAGCGTGATTCCGGTAGGTGCCGACATCTGTAGCGCCCCCCACGGCCGTTACTTCCTGGTTTCGCAGCTCTTGAACGTCAAGAATGCGGCGAACCCGATTCAGAACGTCTGGTCGGGTTACACTTACCAGGGTGCCGTAGCAAGCTTCCCCAACATGCGAATCCGCCAGGGGATGCAGGTGACCTCCATCGTATGGGGAGGAACGAACGGAAGCACGGGCCAGGTCAACCAGAACGGCGTCATCGCCTGGGTCTCCGACGAACCGATTCTCGGGGGGACTTGGATTTATGCCGAGCCGCCCGGATCGGGCGACGGCGAAATCATCGGCAACCACCCGACCTTTGCCGTAGGGACCGATGTCACTATCACCGTCCCTTCGCTGGTCCGCTGGCGCTGGCGAGGATTCCGCGGAGAGCTTACGACGGACGCTACGGCGGGCACCCGATCGCCGCATCCGCTGTGGATCGACCAGAACGGCCATCAGACCATCGATTGGAACTCGGGGGACACCACGACCGTCGGGCCGAGCTCCATCATCTGGCTCTCCATCTCGGACAGCGGAATCAGCAGGGGCCAATCGGGAGGCGCCGCAAGCAGCTCGACGCTGCTTATCCCGCTGATGAAGTGGTCGGCGGGTTCGGCCTTCGAGACTAACACCCAGAACTTCGACCCGAGCGGGGACGCCTGGACGAACGTAAGTTTCCTTGCCGAGGAATGGGTGTATCCGAACCCATGACGAGCTGGAGCAAGCGCCGTAACAGGATCCCGTTACGGCGGCCGACTCGCTTCTCCCTGTCGCTGAATCCGATCGCCTGGTTGCGCGTCCTGCGCAAGTGGGGAACGAAAGGACGAGCGATGGTGGTGCACTACCGATGAGTCCGCCAAAGTTGGTCATGGCCGCATGCGCCGTAATCGTAGCGATCGGAGTCCTGATCAGTCAGCTGGGACCGATGTATCCCTCGGTCGTTTACTGGCTTGTGACCGCACAGGACGTGCTGATTGCCGTGGGGCTCTATCTCGGCTGGCCCGTGCCGAGCTCAGCGGAGGCGTCGAGTGGCAATCCCAGCAGCTGAGCTCGCCGTCGCCGCTCCGGCTGCAGCCAAGCGGCTCTGGGGCGGCCTGGTCGAGTCCCTAGGGAAGGAGACCTACCGAACGGTCACGATCCGCCAGGGCCGACGGATCATCCATCGCGAGTCGAGCGTCCTCGGCGTAACGAGAATCCGAGATTCTCCCCTCGGGGGTCCGAAGCAGACCGTCGAGATTCGCTCGGTGCAACGGTGGGAAGTGGTCCCCATCGCCGTAGTCGCCGTAGCAGCGATCGCCGTTGCGGCAGCAGAGACCTCAAGGGGCCAGGAAGCGATCGGGCGAATCCGCGGGTCGTCCTACTATCGGACCGTGCAGCAGC
>JASHSD010000907.1 GCA_030036985.1 Bryobacteraceae bacterium | reverse complement strand
GCCAGCAGCACGCCCGGGGTCATTAACTCGCCGTTCCTGATTCTTGGCGGCTCGTCGTTAACTGGGGGTGTCGGATCTGCCGCGGATTCCTTCAGCTTGGGCCCGCCCTTCGCCACGACCAGATCCTCCACGCGGAACTCGCGGGATTCATGGTGGAGTTTCAAACCAAACCGCTCGGTCAGCAGGTTCCGCCACATGACTCTGACCTGCTCTTTCGTGGCTCCTGCAGGAACTTTGGCGTGGATATCGTATCTTTCGCTGCCCAGCCAGTCGGGACCGCTGATCTGATAGCTGTTCACGTCATAGGCTGCCGTGAGCAGGTTTGTCAAGCTGGCGTACGTCCAGGTAATCCGTCCCGGATCGGCGGTTCCGGGACCGCCACGCGGTGGTCCGACATAGTTCGGCGGCACACGCGGCGACGGCTTTACCGAAGCCACTTCAAACACGAGATCGTCGGCGCCCTGCCCGAACGCGGGGCCGGCAAGAATGGCGATTGCGGCGATGATCGCGGGCGAGCGCATTACTGGGGTCGCACGTAGCGGACGGCGTCCTTTTCGGACGGGTCCTTCGTCATGTGATATTCGCCGTTCCCGTCTTTATCGACAAATTCAATCGTGACGTCATTGCCGATGCCTTGGATATAGCTATAACGCCAATCCTGGAAGGGAGCCGTCGTCGTCTGGCCGCCACCTTCCGCCGCCGGCCGTTGGTATGCGCCACCCGAGGGATGCGCATCAATCTCATCGGGCGGACCGAACACGATATAGATCCGCCCGCGGTCTGTCTTCCAACCCGGAACGCTCGACTCCGATCCGAAATGCGCGTTCGCATAGGCGATGCGCCGATAATGTTCTGTCTTGAACTCGTTTTCGACGGTGCCCGGGGTTGGATCGCGGCGCAGCCAGAACTGCTCGATAAACTCTTTCCGCTCGTCGTCAGTCTGCAGGCTCTTGAAAGCCTTCCGCTCCTCATCCGTGATGATGTAGGCGACATCCTCGTTGAGCCACTTGTCCCAAGGGGTTTCGAGGGACTGCCGCAGGGGCGCCGATTGGAAGTTTTGGGCGAGCTGCTGCACCAATCGTTTTCGTTCGTTGTCAATCAGCAGTTTCTGGAAAGCCGCTCGCTCCGCATCGGTGATCACGTAAACAACATCGTCGTTGACGATGTCCCGGATGTACGTGGCCGAAACCGTTGCGGCAGGCGTCGACGTCAACGGGAGCGGCGCAAGCTGAAGCTCCGGCTGCGGTTGAGGCTGCGGCGAAGGCGTCGATTGCCAGGCCACCAGCGCCAGCGCGGCGGTAACGGTCAGAATCCCCGCCGAAACCACCGGCGTCAAAACGGCGCGCGGATTCTCCAGCGGATAAAGCAGACGGCGAACTCGTTTCATCAGATGACCTCCCGTTGCAGCCAGAGCCGCTTCACTCGCGGCTTGGCGATTATGTTCCAAAGCAGTCAGCGCGGCGGCGTATTCAGGCGCATTGCCGCTCGCCGCGACCACCAGATCGTCACAGCAGTTCTCGCGTTCCGCGCGCGCCACGCTCGAAATCCACCAGATCGCCGGATGGTAAAAGAGGAAACCCTCCACCACCGTCTGCAGCAGATTCACCAGGTAATCGTGGCGACGGATGTGCGCAAGTTCGTGCATCAGAATGGCTTCAATCTGGCCGGCGGGCATACCCGCGAGCATCCCCACCGGAACCAGGATTGCGGGCCTGAGCCAGCCAACCACCACCGGAACTTCGCCGAGGCATGTTTCCATAAGCGCGACCGGCTTTGACAGCCGCAACGTTTCCTGAAGCCGGCGCAGCCGTTCCACCCAGATATTCGGCGCGCGGCAGACGCCCTGATTGCGCAGGCGCCTCGCGGCGATCCAGCCGGCGAGGCCGCGCAGATGGAAGATGATCACGCCCGCAATCCAGAAGGGCGCGAGCCACGGCAGTATGTCGGAAGGGTCGATGCCTTCGGTCGCTCTCGTCACATCGCGATAATCGCCGATCGGCGCGGGCGGAATCGAACGGGCGATCTTCGTAGGACTGGCGCCCGACTTCGGCATCACCAGCGCGAACGTCACCACGAACCCGGCGAGGATGGCGAGCATCGCCAGGCAGGCCGCGGCGTAACGTCCACGCGCCGATCGCATCGCGAACAGCGCCGCCGCCAGGACGATCGCGACCACCGCGCCCTCCCACAGCGAGTGGAACAGAGTCCAGCCGAGTGCCTTCGCCCATGGCGTGTGCACCAGATTTTCCAACGCTTCAGCGCTCATATTCGTCCAGCAGCTTTCGGATTTCGTCCAGTTCGGCCTTCGAGGTTTTGCGCGCGGACAGCGCCCCCTGCACCAGGCGCGCCGCCGAGCCGTTGAACGCCCGCTGCAGCAGATCCCCGGCGAGCTGCTTCTGCGTGGATTCGCGCGAACCCGCCGCGGCGTAAACGTGCGCCCGTTGCTCCTCATTGCGGCGCACGAGCCCCTTCTCGGCCATGATCTGCAGGAGCTTCAGGACGGTGGTGTATTGCGTGGGTTTCCGCTTGACCACGACCTCGTGGATCTCACGAACGGTGCAGGGTCCGCGGCTCCAGAGGACGGTGAGGATTTCCAGTTCGGCGTCGGTGGGTTTGGGCAGTCCCGGCGGCATCTACGAAAATATTACTACGAAATACATCGTATTTCAACGGCGGTTCCGAAAGTTTTTGTGCCGCGTTTCGGCAGAAACATGATCGGCCATCCCTGTCGTGTCTCATAAGGGATCGCGGCGATACGGCGTGAAGACCATAGAGCGTCCGGGGACCGGCTGCGGATGGCTGCTGGAGCCCACGTCGGATGCTCACGTTATCATGGGGAAAAGGGCTTGCTGGCGCGCGCGCAGCTCAGGACGATCAGCCGTTTACCGGGCCCCGACCGCGAGCGTGCGATTCCAGCAGTCTGAGCGGACGCGAAACGCCAGGATTCATACTTGAAAATCGGTTTCATCAGTCTCGGTTGCCCCAAGAACCTCGTCGACAGCGAAGTCATGATGGGCCAGCTCACCGCCCGCGGGCATGAGCTGACGCCGCATCCCGATCAGGCCGACGTCCTTGTCGTCAACACCTGCAGCTTCATCGATCCGGCCAAGCAGGAATCCATCGACACCATCCTCGAAATGGCGGAATACAAGAAAGTCGGACAGGCCAGGCGGCTGGTCGTCGCCGGCTGTCTGGTCGAGCGCTATCGCGGCGACATCCGCAAGGACATGCCGGAGGTCGACGCCATCGTCGGCGTCAACGAAATCGAGCGCATCGCCGCGGTCTGCGAAGGAATAAACGAACCCATTTCCGCGCCCGCGCCATACCTTTATCACGACCTCACCCCGCGCGTTCTGGCCACGCCGCGCCATTTTGCGTATCTGAAAATCGCCGAAGGCTGCGACCACCCCTGCACCTTCTGCGTCATCCCGCAATACCGCGGAAATTTCCGCAGCCGTCGTTTCGAATCAGTGATTTCCGAAGCGACCCGCCTCTTCGCCCAAGGCGTGCGCGAGATCAATCTGATCGGCCAGGATACCACCTGCTACGGCGAAGATCTGGGCCTCAAAGACGGCCTCGCACAGCTTCTCGCCCGCCTCGCCCAAATCGGGTCGCCCCACCAAAAATGGGTTCGTTTTTTATACGCCTACCCCAACAAGGTCACCCAAAAGCTGCTCGATACCATCGCCGAACACGCCGACCTCGTCAAATACATCGACATGCCGCTCCAGCACGCCAGCGCACCGGTGCTGAAGCGCATGAAACGCGGGGCGTCGGGCGACATTTTCCTCAAGCTGATCGAGCGCATCCGCCGAACCATCCCCGGCGTTGCCATCCGCACCAGCTTCATCGCGGGCTTCCCCGGCGAAACCGACGCCGATTTCGAAACGCTCTGCCAATTCGTCGAAGCCGCGCAATTCGACCGCCTGGGCGTCTTCTCCTATTCGGACGAAGACACGAGCAAAAGCTATGCGCTGGATGGCAAAGTCGACGGACGTACGATTTCTAACAGAAAGCGCCGCCTGATGGCGATCCAGCGGAGGATTTCCCGCGCGAAGAGCCGCCTGATGGTCGGCCAGGAGGTTCCGGTGCTGGTCGAAGGACCGTCGCCCGATACGGATCTGCTCTGGCAGGCCCGCATGTCGACCCAAGCGCCGGAAATCGACGGCACGGTGCTCATCAACGATTTCGAAGGCGGCGAACCCGCTCCCGGCCAGATGCGTCTGCTGCGGATCACCGAAGCCCACGATTACGACCTGATCGGAACGCTGCTTGCGGCCACGGAGATGACGACGGAAACGGTGCCGGTGTTTTCGAACCTGATCCACATCTCGGCCGCGCCGGGATTCGTGATCCCGGACAGGATACCCGCGCGGTGAACCATGCAGTGCCCGATCTGCAAAAAACCGGTGAAACTGACGGACCCCGAAGCGCCGTTCTGCGGCGAACGCTGCCGGACCATCGATCTCGGCAACTGGGCCATGGAAAAGTACGTGATTTCCACGCCCGCGCCTCAGCAGCCGGATCGCGACGCCAAACAGGATGAAGAATAGGCAGAATGAAGAATAGGCGCGGCGCCTGGCTGTTCGCGACCTGGTTCGGCTGCGGTTATTCCCGTTTCGCGCCGGGAACGGTCGGATCGCTCGCCGCCATCCTGATCGCCTGGCCGCTGTCCCGGCTCGGGTTCGGCAGTCTGTACTTCCTGATTCTGTCCCTGGCGCTGCTTTATCCCGCCATCCGGGCCGCGGGAATCGTGGCCGTCGAATCGGGCAAAAAAGATCCGCAAATCGTTGTAATCGATGAAGTTCTGGGCCAGTGGCTGACTCTCGCGGGCGCGCTCCGTTTCGATCTCCTGACGCTCGCCCTGGCTTTCGCGCTTTTCCGGCTTTTCGATATCTGGAAGCCCCCGCCCATCCGTCTGATCGAGCAAATACCGGGCGGCGCGGGCATCGTTCTCGACGACATGATGGCCGGAGCCTACGGCGCACTTGTCTTATTTCTGGTGGGATGGTTCAATCATCAATAGCGATGGCAATCCGCAAAGATTCCAATGGCAGGCCTCAGATTTCCCAGGTTCAGCCCGAAGCAGCGATCACGGGTGGGGAATTGTACATACGTGGCAAGGGCCTCACCAACGTAACCAACGCCGACCGTCCGCGTGTGACGATCGGCGACGTGGCCGCGCCCGTGGTGATCGGGTCGAATTCGCTCGTTATTGTTAAGGTGCCCGAAGGCGCCTCTGCCGGCGAGCTCGTGGTGGGCAACGGCAAGCAGTTGAGCGACGCCTGGGTCTGCGATATCGGCATCCAGATCGCGGAGAATCTGCATCCGGTGACCAGCCCGGCCGTCGACTCGATGGGCAATATTTACACCACCTTCAGCGGCTCGCGCGGCCAGAAGGTTCCGGTGGCCGTCTATCGCATCGATCTGAATTTCAATGTGACGCCGTTCGTCAACGACATGATGAACGCCACCGCGATCGCGGTCGGCCGCGACGGTTACATTTACATTTCGAGCCGGTTCGACGGCATGGTTTATCAGGTCAGCCCGAACGGCAACATGTCGGTGTTCGTCGAGGGCATGGGGGTTGCGACCGGCCTCGCTTTCGACGACGACAACAACCTCTACGTCGGCGACCGCAGCGGCACGATTTTCAAAATCAGCCCCAATCGCCAGATCTTCGTTTTCGCCACCATCGAGCCTTCGATTTCCGCTTACCATCTCGCCTGGGGACCCGACCAGAATCTCTACGTCAGCGGCCCGACTACTTCGAGCTTCGACAGCATCTACCGCGTCGCGCATAACGGCGATGTCGATACGTTTTATCGCGGGTTGGGGCGTCCGCAGGGGATGGCTTTCGACGCCGAGGGCAACCTCTACTCGGCGGCTTCGTACATGGGGCGCAAGGGCGTGGTGAAGATTACGCCGGATCGGGATGTGAAGCTTTTCGTCTCCGGGCCGGGGATTGTCGGATTGGCCTTTTCGCCTTCGCGCGCCATGATTGTCGCGACCACGAACGCGATTTTCCGGGTGGATGTGGGACTGCGTGGTCTGCGGATTCCGTAGCCGCGATGAACGCTGAAATTATCGCCGTCGGCTCGGAGATGTTGACGCACAAACGCGTCGATACCAACTCCCTTTTCCTGACCGAGCAGCTCAATAACCTGGGCATCGAGGTCACCGCGAAGCACGTGATCGGCGACGATCTCGAGCGCCTCGCCGGCACGATCCGGCGCGCGCTGGGTTCGGCCCGCCTGGTCATCCTCTCCGGTGGCCTCGGCCCCACCGAAGACGATCTCACGCGCGACGCCATAGCTCTGGCCATCGACCGTCGGCTCGTCTTCAATCCCGCGA
Source organism: Bryobacteraceae bacterium (assembly GCA_030036985.1). Lineage (GTDB taxonomy): Bacteria > Acidobacteriota > Terriglobia > Bryobacterales > Bryobacteraceae > BOG-234. Next base: position 546 of record JASHSD010000907.1, on the reverse strand, counting down.
TCAACGAAGGCATCGAGCAGCGTTTTCGCCAGATGAACCGCGTCATGCCGGAGATCAATCGCCGCCAGGCCATGGTCATCGAAGGCGCTCACATCCTGCCCAACGACCGCGGCACCGCTCCCGGCCAATGGATCGAAGATGCCGACGCCGTGCTCATCAGCCTTCCCGGCCCGCCGCACGAACTGACGGCGATGTTCACGCGCCAATGCCTGCCGCGCATCGAAAGGATTGTCCCGCATCTTGCCATCCGCACCCTGGAACTGCGCATTTCGGGCATGTCGGAATCGGAGCTGGACGCCGCCATTTCCCCGATCTACAAGCGCTACACGAATCCGGTCACGACCATCCTGGCGCATAACGGCGACATGCAGGTTCACCTGCGCGCGCGTTGCGGCACGGAAGGCGAGACCATGACCCTGCTCGCCGAAGTGGGCGGCAGGATCGACGCCATTCTCGGCGATCGCATCTATTCGCACAACGGCGATCCGCTGGAGGCGGTGGTCGGAAAGCAGCTGCTGGAACGGCAGGCCACGCTGGCGGTCGCCG
>JASHSD010000906.1 GCA_030036985.1 Bryobacteraceae bacterium | reverse complement strand
CTGGATGTATATTCTCGATCGCGTGACCGGCAAGCCGGTTTTCGGAGTTGAGGAGCGCCCTGTGGCCAAGGGCGACGTGCCCGGCGAATGGTATTCGCCGACGCAGCCGTTTCCGGTAAAGCCGCCGCATCTGGGCCGCATCGATTTCAAGCCCGAAGACCTGGTGACCGCGGACGACACCACGCCTGAGCACGCGGCCGCCTGCAAGGCCCTGTATGATCGCTCGGGCGGCTTCTACAACGCCGGCGCCTTCACGCCGTTTCTGTATCACGAGGACGGCAAACCGCCGCGTTCGACCATCATCTTCCCCGGCGCCACCGGCGGCACGGACTGGGGCGGAACAGCAATCGATCCGAAGCAGGGATACGTCTTCGCTTACGTGCAGGACATGGGGCAGATCGGCTGGACCGAAAAGAAGAGGCCGGGAGTTCAATACTCTTTCGACGAGAACGGATCGAAGCTCGAGTATTCGCGCGCGAGCGTGGATGGCGGCGGCCCGTTTTTCACGTTCAGCGCACAGGTGAAGGACGCGAACGGCAAGGTGATCGGGACATGGCCATGCCAGAAACCACCATGGGGCGAGCTTTACGCGGTGGACGTGAAGACCGGCGACTTCGCCTGGCACGTGCCGCTCGGAATCACGCCGCAGCTGCCCCCGGGCAAGCAGAATACCGGCCGCTCCGGCAGTTCGTTCGCCGGACCTACGGCGACCGCGGGCGGTCTTATCTTCATCGGCTCGGTGCCGGACAATCGATTCCGCGCGATCGATTCGAAGAACGGCAAGGAGCTCTGGAGCTTCGATCTGGGAGCGCAGGGCAATGCGAACCCGATGGTGTATCAGGGTAAGAACGGCAAGGAGTACGTGGCGATCGTCGCCGGGAGAGCGGTTCACACGTTCGCGCTGCCGTAGCCGGAACCGCCCGCGGCAGCCCTCAAGGTTTGGGCTCCCGCGGGCAATTTCATTTCAGGTGGCCTTCGGTCAGATCGCGATTATTCTCTTCGCAGGAATATTCGATCAGCTCCTGGCCGTGCGGCAACCTCCAATAAGTCCGCGTGTTCTTCCACGGCCGGGTGTAGAACTTCGGATCGTCGATCGTCACCTCATAGTTGATGTGATCGGCGTCTTTCAACGTCAGCCGCTGGATCACATGCAGCTGATCGGAAAGCGGATGCCCCAGCGTGTCGAGTCGCGTCTTGCCGTTGAATCCCACGGTATCGATGACGAGCGTGTCTCCGTCCCACTTCCCGATTGAGTGCCCGAACCAGGTCGGCTCCAGGTCCTTCGGATGCGGCCGCCCGTCCATATAAACCACGTTGAACCACGTGTTCTGCTCAAACAGGAATGCAAGATACTCCGGGTTCTGCATGATCTGAATCGGGTACCCTCCGACATTCATCGACCGCAGCAGCCCGAAGGGCAGACAGTGGCCGGTGTAATCGAACTTCGATACATCGTAGTTCTTGAAGTTGTCGGCCCCCGCCGGGGTATAAGGCAGTTCGCCCGCGCCCTTCTGATTCGCGCCGTCTTTCGACATGTCGGGTACGTAAGGATGCTGCCACACGCCCTGCAGGTTCGGATGGCCATCCGGCATACGCGGGATGGCTGGATTCGTCTGCGCGAACGCAGTCAGCGCAGTAATGAGAAGGAGAGGAACGGCGGCGCATTTCATGGCTTTGTTTCCAGGCGAAGCATATACCCGGACCGAAGCCGCGGTCAAGCGGCAATCAGTGAGGGGCGGGCGCCGCTGGGCCTCGTCCACCTCTTCCGCGCGCGCCGGGAGGGGGCTTGAAGGTGCTGAGGTACGCGACGACGTCGGCGACTTCCTGCGCAGTGAGCTTGTCCTTAAACGAGGGCATAGGCGAGTGTGCCTCAAACCCGTAGTCACGCAGGTCCGCCTTCTGGAAAGAGCGCAGCCGCTCGGTCTTGTCGATCATCTGCACGCTGAAGGTGTCCTCGTTTAGAAGCCGGCCAACGGTCGTTGTCCCGTTCTTTGAGACCACCCGATAGATGCGGTTGGCCGGCGCGATTTCCGCGTCGGGATCGAGGATTGAGGTTTGGAGTTGCTCGGGCGTGCGCGCGCCGATTTCGCTCAGATCGGGACCGAAACGGGACCCGTTTCCCTTGATGCGATGGCAGCTTATGCAATTCCCTTTACCTTCGAAGATCAGCTTGCCGTTCGCGGGGTCGCCGCCCGATTGCGCCGGCAACGCTCCAGCCGCCAGAATCGGAACCATCACGAACTTTATCCACATTGCAGAACTATCTTACACAGCTTTTGTCGCGAGACCGTGACTTCGTGATTCCCGGCGACCGCTCCCTCGCGGTCGCGGCTCGGAATGGTCGGGGCCGGAACGGTTGCGCGTCGGAATGGTCGCGGGTCGGCACGGTCGCGGATCGGCACAGTCGCGGATCGGCACAGTCGCGGATCGGCACGGATTGGCGTCGTGATGGAGGTGTATTCTGTGGTGCATGCACTGGCGTTCACTTTTGCTGTTGTCCGTCGCGGGATCCCTTTGGGGTCAGGGTGTGGCTTTCGATCGCCTGCTCCATCCCGAACGGGAACCCCAGAACTGGCTCACATATTCGGGAACGGTCGATGGCCGGCGCTTCAGCCCGCTGACGCAGATCACGCCGGGCAATGTCAAAAACCTGGAACTGCAGTGGGTCTGGCAGGCGAAATCGATTGAAAAATTCGAGGCCACGGCGCTCGTGGTGGACGGCGTTCTCTATACCATCCAGGCGCCCAACGATGTCTATGCCCTCGACGCCGCGACCGGACGCATCTTCTGGAGCCTTGACTATACGCCGGCGCCGGAAACGCGCGTCTGCTGCGGGCGCGTCAACCGCGGGCTTGCCATTCTGGGCGACACCCTTTACATGGGAACTCTCGACGCTCACCTCCTTGCCATCGACGCCAGGAACGGCAAGATCCTTTGGAACACGACCGTCGGAACCGCCGCCGACCGTTACGCCATCACTCACGCGCCGCTGATCGTCAAAGACAAGGTGATCGTCGGCACGGCCGGCGGCGACGGCCCCATCCGCGGTTATATCGCCGCGTACGATGCAAAAACCGGAAAGCAAGCCTGGCGCTTCCACACCATCCCCGGACCGGGCGAGCCGGGTCATGAAACCTGGTCGGGCGATTCCTGGAAGACCGGCGGCGCCGCCGTCTGGAACACCGGCGCATACGACCCCGAAACCAATCTCACCTACTGGGGCATTGGGAATCCGGCTCCCGATACCAATGGCGACGTTCGCCTCGGCGACAACCTGTACAGCGACTGTGTCGTCGCGCTCGACGCGGATACCGGGAAGCTGAAATGGTATTACCAATTCACGCCGCACGACACGATGGATTACGACTCCACTCAGGTTCCCGTATTAGCGGACATCCAGTTTCAGGGAAAGCCCCGCAAGGTGATGCTGTGGGCGAACCGCAACGGCCTGTTTTACGTGCTGGACCGGACCACCGGTCAATTCCTTTTGGGCAAGCCGTTCGCCAAAGCGAACTGGTTGACCGGCTTCGATGAGAAGGGCCGGCCGATCCGTACTCCAGGACAACAGGACAGCGCCGTCCCCGTGCTCGTGCAGCCGAACGGCCTGGGCGCGACCAACTGGTATCCGCCTTCGTTCAGCCCGCACACCGGCTTGTTTTATATCCCGGGCTGGGAGAACAGCGGCACGATGGTGGCAAAGAACAACGGATTCGGACGTTCCACCGGCAACACGCCCATGGCGCAACCGAATCTGATACCCGACTTCAAAACCGAGGCGGAGGGTTTCGGTTTCGTCCGGGCCATCGATCCGAAGACCGGCGAAAAACGGTGGGAGTACAAGATGACCGACATCACATGGGCCGGTGTGCTGTCGACGGCTTCGGATCTGGTATTCAGCGGCGGGCGCGAAGGCTATTTCTATGCGCTCGACGGCAGGAACGGAAACCTTCTGTGGAAGGCTTCGCTGGGCGGCCAGATCAACAGCGGACCGATGAGCTACATGGTGAACAACCGTCAATACGTCGCTGTGGACGCGGGCAGCGCTTTGTTTGTGTATGCGCTGCGGCAATAGGCGTTCAGGCGCCCGCCGGCGCGTGGCTTTGCGCCGCTACCACGGCGCTGCGAGTCCGGGCGAGCCAGCCGGTCATCAGTTCCTTCGATAGACGTTGAACGAAGGGATCGACGATCCACCGCAGCTCCACCGGAACACCGCGGCTCAACGCCATGTTCTCCCGCTCGACATACACGCCGCCATCGTCCGCATTGAATTGCAGTAAGCTCGCGGCTCGCCACAGATAGCCGCTTCCCTGATCCGCAGGCAGCTCACATTCATCCGGTTCGCCGTAGTTCTGAATCTGCCGGATCGAGGTGCTTTGCGCGATGGAATACCCGTGCCTCGAGTCAATCCTGCGGAAGCGCGCTTTGTACCTGACATCGAGCGCCACCGTCACGAAAACAGCCTTCTGAACATACTGAAGCCGGAACAACCAGACGCCATTATCGCGAGACAGGAGTTTCGATGTACGGATCGCAGGTCCATAATATTTCGCGTATTCGTCGTAATTCTGAATGACGGCGAGCACGTCGTCCAACGACGCTCCGGGGACGAAAACCGCGCCGACCCAATCGTGAATCACGCCGTGCGGCACGGCGCGGGAAGGTTTTCCGTCGAGGGGCGCCGCCAGGATCTCTCCGCCGCGCAGCCGTTGGCGCCGGCCTGTATCGTCTTCCAGCCATGAAATTCCGCGGGCTTCGTTGTTTTGCATCCGCGATTCCGCCGCCTGAACATACTCGTTCCATGCCTTCAAGGTGACGGGCTTCAATTCGGCTGACATCAGGGCCGCCGGACAGATGAGAACCAAAATCAGGATTTCGGCCCGGAAACTCATCACAGTGATCGAAATGCAATTGCGGGACCAAAGGGATTCAGGTCGTTAAAAGCCGCGACCTGGCGCGCCGGCGCGAGTTCAATATCGATATGACGAGTATCGCCTCAAGGGTGTGCCTGGGAGTGATTCTGCTTGCGTCGCTGGGCTGGGCGCATCACTCCTTCGAAGCCGAATACGATTCGAAGAAACCTGTCACCCTGCAGGGTGTGCTGACGAAGCTGGACTGGGAGAATCCGCACGTTCAGTTTTATGTCGACGTTACTGTCAGCCAGGCAAACGTGGAGCATTGGACGTTCGAAGCGTTCCCGCCGAATGTCCTGGTCCGCCTGGGCTGGAATAAGGACGACACGGTCAAACCGGGAGACGTCATCACCGTTTTCGGATGGCGCGCCAGGGATGGGTCGGCATTGGCGCATGCCCGCGAAATAACGCTGCCGGACGGCAGGAAGCTGATGGCGGGTTCGGCCTCCGGGCTTGGTGCATATTTCGTTCCTTCCGGCCCGCCGCCACCAAAATAGCCTTCACGAAGGTATCCTGATTTCGGGCGGCAACTTTGATGAACGCAGCGCACGGAGCGCACCGCGATCGGCGCGAGGAACTGAGGAACCGGGTGGTCGCCGCAGCGGCGGCGGCGCTGGCCCGGAATCAATACGTCACTCCAATCGATATCCTTACCGGGGCGCGGATGCTGTTGCCGGTTCAAGTCCAGCAGTGGCGGAAAGGAAGAATCGATTTCCTCGAACAAATGATCCAGGGAAGTCCTTGAAGGATTTCGGAAGCGATGGCGACCTTCCACGAGTGGGCTTTGGAAAAGGGTCTGAAACCGAGCGAGACCCCTTACCTGCGGAGCACGCCGGCCGGGGAGGTGAACCTTCGGTTCAGTACAGGTGGCGATCCGGACATCGAGAAGATATACCGGACCCACTATGTCTCCCCCGCCCTGTCGGAGCGCGAACAGGAGCGCCTCACGGAGAAGCTCGGCCAGCCCGCTCAGCCGGTTGTTTTCGAAATTCTGCGCGACTCCGCCTGCTCGGAATGCGGCGCCGATCTCCCGCAAGGCAGTTTCCTGATTATGGAGGCGGAGCAGCCATTGTGCCTGCCGTGCGCGCGGCTTGACGATCTCGAATTTCTTCCGGCCGGCGATACGGCGCTGACTCGCCGCTCCACGCGTTACAGCGAGCGGAGCGCCGTGGTCGTGCGTTTCAGCCGATCGCGCGGGCGCTATGAACGGCAGGGCGTTCTGGTGGAGAAAGCCGCGTTGGAAAAAGCGGAACAAGAGTGCCTGGAGGATGCTGGCGAGCGGGCGAAAGCCCGGGCCATTGCAGCGGGCAAGCGGCGCGAACAGGATCGCGAGCTGATCGCCCGCATGACCGCGCAGATTGAGAATCTCTTTCCGCGCTGTCCTCCCGGAGAGGCGAAGGCCATCGCCGCGCACACCGCCGTACGAAACAGCGGTCGAGTGGGGCGAACTTCCGCCGGCCGGAATCTGGACAAGGGCGCCCTTACGGCTGCCGTAACGGCGGCGGTCCGTCACAAGCACACCGGGTACAATGAACTCCTGGCAGACGGCATGAATCGCCAACTTGCCCGGCAGCGCGTCGCCGATCGGGTGCAGTCGATTCTGGAGGCATGGAGGAATCGGGACCCATAGCGGCCGTCACAACCTGCTCCGCCCCGCCCAGCGGCCCCGCGCCCGATCGAGGAACGACGGCTCTTTGCCGGATTTCGTGCCGCCGGCGATCCGCTCAAGGCCAGGCATGAAGCCCGACTTTCGATGGTGTTCGCGACGGATCTGGGCGACCAACGCGTTCCACTGCGCATCGAGTCCGGCTTTCAGATAGCAATCCCGGGCTTTCTCAAGGTTGGCCAGCGCCTCATAGTAGTATTTGCTCTTGCCGGCATCGACAATCCGAATGCAGAGCGCGCGGAAGACCTTTGCCGCAATTGCCGGGTGACTACGGGCGAGCCGCTCGGCCGCGGGTTCGGTAACGTAGTGGCTCAACCCCTCCAACTCCGAGTCGCGGGCGCGGTCGAGCCGCTCGGCCAGGCGCGTGATTTCCTTCGCGCCGAGCCATAACTCAATCGCGTCGCGCAGGTCGGCATTCTCCGCCGTGGCCATTGCCTTCTCGTGCCATGCCTTGCGCTGCGCCTTCGGAACGCGGCGAAGAAGTTCCTCGTAAGTGAACTTGTTGGGTTCGGCCTCATAGTCGGCCCATGCGGAATCCAGCGCCTCCGCCCCGCGTCCGAGCTTGACCAGCAAACCTCGCCGCATGTCACTCAGCTTGTAGCTCGCGCCACGGACGAAATCGCGCGGCTTGCCCATCGCGAGCCCGCGTTCGGCCCACGCAAGAGCATCCGCGGGCCTGCGTTTCGCTTCGAACATGATGGCGACGGCCTCACAATCGGCTTGGGTGATCCTTTGCCGCTCGGCTACGTCGAGATACTTCGCAATATTCCGCCGCTGCGCGTAAATCGTCTTCAGCACCCTGCCCCAGTGATCGCGAAAGTAACCGGAACGAGGCGTCGTGGCGCTCGCTTTGTCAAAGCGCGCCCGCACTTCGCGTTCGAAGGCCTCCAGACCCTTCCTGTCGAGGGCCTTCGCCAGCGAGCGCTCGATATCGCTGGCGAATCCGTAATCGTCGTCGTCCATCCACTTCAGCAGGAGCCGAGCCGTCTCGCCGCAATCGGCGCCGGATGCTTGCCGCGCCAGAACCCACCCGCGAAAGAGGCCGCCGGCGAAGGTTCCAAACTCGCCATCCGAATCGTCGACCTCCTCCGCCTTCGCGTAGCAGCCGGCGAGGAATGTCTCGTACAATGCGAGAGCGCGCGCGGGATCGGACACAGTCAATTTCGCAATCTCGCTTTCACAACGGTGGAGGCCGGAAAGGAAGTCACAACCCTCGTTCCAACCGATGTAGCTCCCCGGATCGAGGGCGGATTCAATCATGCTGTCCATCGGGTCGCGGCGCCAGCGTGGCTTGGCCATTGTTGTATTCTCCAATAAAGCGCACAGGCCGTTCGTGTCCGTCGTGCGCGCTTCAAAGAAAGATGATAGAAGGCAGCTTCTCATGTTAATCGAGCACCAGATTGGCGAACGCCAGGCGCGGGCCGCCAATGCGGTAGCGCAGGTGTTGGCAAAGCCTGCCGGCAGCCCCTGGGGCGATTACAAAATCAAATCCGCCAGCGGAAAGATTTATCGGGTCGCCATGCGCGGACCGGGCGTGTTTGAGAACTACTGCTCATGCCCCGACTTCGCCGTCAACACGCTGGGCACCTGCAAGCATATCGAGGCCATGCTCGAGCGGCTGCGCAAACGCCGCGGAAAAGCGCTGGAGACCACGGCGTATAAGCGTTCCCGCGCGTCTTTGGCGCTCCGGTACGCCGAGACCATCGAGGTGCGGCTGAATTTGCCGGCATCGCCATCGCCCGCGCTGCAATCCATCGCGGCAAAATTCTTCAATCCGGATGGGCTGTTGCCGCGCGAGCAGTACCGGCAATTCGCGCAGATTCTGGATGCACTGCGGAACGCGGACGACAGAGCCATCGTTTACAGCGACGTTCCCGAGCATATCGAGTGGGAAAACGAAGTGGCCGAAGGCCTGGATCTCGAACGGAAGCTGCTCGCGAAACTCAAACGCGGCCAGGACCCGACGGCCGGCGTTCTGAAGACGAGCCTCCTGCCGTATCAGGTGCAGGGGATTCTTTTCGCGGCCTGCCGCGGGCGCGTGGTGCTTGCCGACGACATGGGTCTGGGGAAAACGGTGCAGGCTTTGGCTGCGACCGAGCTGCTGCGCCGGCGTAAGGGTATCGAGAGAGTGCTGGTGGTTGCGCGGCGTCCGTCAAATATCAGTGGAAGACGGAGATTGAGAAGTTCACGGACCAACAGGCGCAGGTGATCGACGGCCTGCTGCCGCGGCGTAAGGCGCTCTATGCGTCACCCGCGTTCTTTACCCTCACCAGCTACGAACTGGTTCTCAAGGATGTGCGGTATATGCACGAATTGAAACCGGACCTGATCATTCTCGACGAAGCCCAGCGAATCCGCAACTGGAGCACCGCCACGGCGCGCACGATCAAGCAACTGAAGAGCCGATACGCGTTCGTCCTCACCGGCACGCCTCTCGAAAACAAACTGGAGGAACTTTTTTCGGTCGTCGAATTCGTCGACGGACGCAGACTGGGACCCGCCTTCCGCTTCCTTGACGAACACCGCATGGAGGACGAGAAAGGCCACCTGCTGGGCTATCGAGGTCTGGACCGCATTCATAATCAGCTTGCGCCGATCCTGCTGCGGCGCACCCGTGCCGAGGTTCTGAAGCAACTGCCCGAGAGAACGGATCAGATCTTCCGCGTGCCGCTCACCCCCGCGCAGGCCGAGCCGTATTACGAACAAAGCGACCTCCTCGCCCAGCTCATGCGGAAGTGGGAGCGTCAGGGCCGGCTCTCCGAGATCGACCAGAAACGCATCCTGTGCTGCATTCAGAACATGCGCATGTTGTGCAACTCGACATATCTGTTCGACAAGCAAACGCACCATTCGCCGAAGTTGGACGAGTTTCGCGAGATCCTCAGGGAACTGGCTGTCGAGGAGAACCGCAAAGTCGTGGTGTTCAGCGAATATGAGCGCATGACCTGGCTCGCCGGCGAGGAATTGCGCAAGCTGGGAATCGGATTCGTATCGCTGCATGGCGGGGTGCCTTCGCGCCAACGCGGAGCGCTCATGGAAAAATTCAGAAACGATCCGGAATGCAAAGTTTTTCTGTCCACGGATGCGGGAGGCGTCGGGTTGAACCTGCAGGCCGCTTCCGCGGTGGTGAACTTCGAGCCGCCCTGGAATCCGGCCCGGCTGGAGCAGCGGATCGGGCGCGTGCACCGGCTCGGACAGTCGCGGCCGGTTCACGTGATCCACATGCTCACCACCGACAGCATCGAGGAGCGGGTATGGGAAACGCTGCGGCTGAAGAAGTCGCTGTTCGCCGGAGTGTTCGATTCTCCGACGGGCGAGGTCAGCTTCGAAAAACTCGGCCGGAAGACGGTGTTCCAGGCGGTGAAGGAAATTTTCGCGGATCAGCCCGGGCGCCCGAAGCCTGTGGTTCAGCCGGAGCCGCCGGTTCCCCTGAATGTAGCGGCGGCCGCGCCCGTTGCGGGCCCGGTCGAGAAGGCGACGACCGAGACAGCCATGGGCGGCTTGATTGAAGCCGGCGTGAAGTTTTTGGAATCGCTCTTCCCGGACGGCGCCGGCGCGCGCTCGGCAGGTGGGCAGGGAAGCAGGCTGGAACAGATGTTGTCCGGTCTGTGCACGCGGGATGCGCGGACGAACCGCGCGGTTTTGTCTGTACCTTTGCCTGAGTCGATCGATAAGGAACGGATTGCGAAGGTAATTTCGAATGTGCTGAGCGCCTTCCGGTGAAACGTCTTTAAGTAAACTGATTGTAAGGTTCTCATCTTGCCATTCGAACGGATTGCAATCGACCCCGCCGTCTGCCACGGCCAGGCTTGTGTCAAAGGAACGCGGATTCCGGTACATCAGATCGTTCACATGCTCGCGAACGGGGATACGGTTGAAGACCTGCTGGCAGAGTATCCCTCTATTTCACGCCAGGACATAATGGCGTGTCTGGATTACGCAGCGGAATTGGCCGAAGAGCAGGTCACACCTCTATAAGTGATCCGTGATGGATGAATATCCTCGTTGACGAGAACATTCCCCGGATGACCGTGGATCGTCTCTGCGAACTCGGGCACGACGTACGCGACATCCGAGGTAGCGGCGACGAAGGCTTGGCTTGATGCCGCCTTATGGAACATCGCCGTCCGCGAGAGACGCGTGCTGATCGCCACAGACAAGGGGTTCGCCGAGTATCGGGCCGCGCGCCACAGCGGTATCCTGATCGTCCGATTGCGACGGCCCAACCGGATGAAGATCCATCAGGCGGTAATGCGGGCCACAGAGCGATTCGGCGAGGCAGAATGGCCTGGGTTGCTTGTGGTGATGCGAGACGTGGTCATGAGCACGTCTCGCGCAGGTGGCCCAGTCGAGAGATAGGTAACGACGCCTCCATGCACCCCCTCGGGATCAGAGGAGGGCCTTCAGGTAAGCGATTTCCGGATCCCATTCTGCGCAATAGTGCGGCATATAGTAAATAAAGGGAGGCTGATATGGATGGGATCCAGAGCAAATCGGGAACCGCTGGATTTCCCGCGCCTGCAAGGCTGATGTCGATCTCCGTGCACGCCGGAGAGGTCTTCGCAAATCACGAGAAAGCGATCCACTGGCTGCAGTCGCCGAATCCGTCTCTTGACGGCAAGTCTCCACTTGAAGCCGCTCAGACTGACTGCGGATTCCAGGAGGTGGAAGACATTCTCATACGCATTGAGCACGGCGTTCTGGGCTGATGCATGCTTACCGGCTCTGCCGGGCGTCGTACCCGCCCTATGACGGCGAAGGCGCAAAACACGCGGGGGGCCGCTGGAATTCGAAAGGCAGCAGGGTGATCTACATGAGCGAGAACCGTTCGCTGGCCGTGCTCGAAATCCTGGTCCACTTGTCGGACGTGCTCCCTGACAAGTATGTCCTCGGCTCAGCGGAGATTCCCGAAGACGCGATCGAACCCGTGAGTGAGCGCGAGCTCCCGCGGAATTGGGCGACACTGACAGTTGCCGAACAAACCGCGACCAGGAAACTCGGCGATCGGTGGCTTCGGGAGCGGAGTTCGGTAGTGCTTTCGGTCCCGTCAGTCACATCGGGCGAACGCAATTTCCTTCTCAACCCGGAACATCCCGAGTTTCGCCGCATCGCTTTGCATGACCCGGTTCCCTTCCGGTTCGATGCACGGCTATTGAAGGCAGCGCCAGAGGCGGCGCGGCGGACGTCTATCGCACATTGAGCGGCGGCGATCCCTGCTCCATGATTCGGTAATCCCTCCGATACGGCCGGATCGAATACCAGAAAGCGGCCAGCATCAGCACTGCGGAAACGCCCACTGTAATCGCAATGGACGGCCCGACCATCTTCTCGTCGTGGAACAACCGGTCGTTGAGCAGCCCCGGCATCAGGGGACCGATACTGAGGCCGCCCAGGTTCAGCACAAACAGGAATAACGACGAAACCAGCCCGCGCACCTGATTGGGGAAGATATGCTGCAACGCCGCAGCGGTGGTGCCCATCGGCAGCGCCAGCAGGAACATGCCCGGCGCCATCAGGGCCAGCGTCCAGTTCGCGTCGTGCAGCAGCGTGGCGGGCGTCAGCACCAGCAGCGCGCCGATGCCGCTGATGACGCCGACGCGCGACGGTCCTTCCGGCGACCCGTTCCGCTGCCAACGATCGCTCCACCTCCCGCCCACATACATCCCCGCGCAGCCGAACGTCAGCAGGATCGCGGCGAGCGCGCGGCCGGATTGCCCCGGCGTCCAATGGTGCACTCGCTGGAAAAATGTGGGAACCCAGAAGGTGATGGCATAGGTCGGCGCGGCCTGGAACACGGCGCCGAGCGAGAGTCCCGCCACCGATTTCGTGCGCTTCGCGATCTCCGCCCATGCTTCGCCGAAGCTGAGCGCGACAGCCTGGTTCTGCGTGGTTCGCAGCAGATCGCGCCGCACGGGTTCGCGAACCGTGTAAATCAGAAGCGCGAACAGCACTCCCGGCAGGCCGACCACCAGAAACACCACGCGCCACGCGGCGATGGTTCCCAACAGCGGAAGCGTGACGAACGGCGTGTGCGCCAGCGCATCGAGCACGGCGCCGGTCACCAGCAGCGACAGGCTGGACCCGAAAAAGATGCCCATGTAGAACACGCTGATCGCGGTGCCGAGCCGGTCTTTGGGGAAGTAATCGGAGATCAGCGAATACGCCGAAGGCGAAAGCGTGGCTTCGCCGACCCCAACGCCCATGCGCGCCAGGAACAGCGTGAAGAAGCTGCGCGCAACGCTGCATGAGGAAGTGAAGAAGCTCCACGCCACCACGCCCGCCGCAATCAGGTTGCGGCGATTCTTCGTGTCGGCCAGACGGCCGAGCGGAAGTCCCATCAGCGTGTAGAAGACGCCGAACGCGAGGCCCTGCAGCAGGCCGACTTTCGTGTCGCTGAGGCCGAGGTCCCGCTTCATCGGCGCGACCAGCAGACCCAGTATCTGCCGATCCACGAACGAGAGCATGTAGATCGCGGTCAGCGCGAAGACGACGTACCACGCGTAGGCGAGTCCGGGGCGGGTTTCGACTTTACTGAGCTGCGGTTGAGGCAAGGTTTCGATGTTATCAGTGTGTCGGGCGCTATTCAATAGCGTTCATTCTGCTCGCGCCGTTCGAGAAAACGCGGAAAGGCTGCGGGAAGACCGCAATCGGCGGACTACAGCGGAACGAAGCCGACTCGATCAGACCATCCAGCGGCATCAGATGCGGCCCAGATAATCAACAGATCCTCGATGGCGGAGCCGATGTCAAGGTCCTGTGAAACGATAATGATCCCGGGACTGGACTCGACTTCGATAAACCGCGCCAAATGACCGGGCATCGTTCTTCGATCATGCGAGATCAGAATTCGTCCCGACGCGGCAGCGATGCGCAGCACCTCCCAATCGTCAATTCCAATAACGCCGCCTTCATGCGCGTCCCGGAAATCGACCGCCGGCTCCCTTCGACGAAGGCCGAGGAGAATCTTTTGGTTGAAATCCGCGTCCGCCTGAAACAGCGGCGTCATACGCCAGGGCGAGCGGCCTTTTGGCGGGCATCCACGAGGCGAGCGTAGAGACGGGGATTGCGCTCCCGCGCCTCTCGCCGAAGGGTCTCGAATTCCTCTTTACCCCGGCGCAGATATTCGTCGACTTTTTCGCGATTCGCCAGATAGAAGGCCAAAGACCCGTGGATCTGCTCCAGCGTCAACGCCGGGAAAGATTCCGCAATGCCTTCGGGGGATTCGCCGCGCAGAAACGCGTAGACGATGGAATCCAGGGACACGCGTGTACCGGCTGCAAAGTATCCGCCGGAATGTTCCTCCACGTATTCCTTCGCCATATCAGGCTTCCGAAGCCATTATATGGAATCTAATTGCCGGTCGGGCGCTCGGCTCGATCAATCACGTACACGTTCACCGGGGCTTTTTGCGGCTGGAGTTCCAGGCCCAATTGCTCCCGCAGCGCCTTGATCAGAGCCTGGCCGCCGCGATTCGGCTCCGGAGGCGAGGCAGGCTGCGGGTCCCAACTCCAGTGCAGCGTGAAATCGTATTCGCCGGTCAGTCCGGTCTGATCTACTACGGGACGAGCGGCGCGCCCAGAAACGGCTGCAGCCACGATGCCAGCAGAGGGCATTGATATACTTGGCGACACAGGAGAAGGCGGGGCATAGTGCAAGGCAGGGCTCCAAAACCCAGACGGTCGCAAATCCCATCGGCGTGTCATTTGAGATCGGCGTCAGCCGGATTTCCTCGCTGGCACCATTCATTGGCGGCACGATGGCCGATACGACAAATTCTGCTTCCATCGACGTGGTCCTCACTCAGCCACGCCGATATTTAGCACCGCCCGGTTGCCCGGTTGACACCGCCGCCGTTTCGGTCCACGCTAAATATGGGTGACATGCCCCGAAGCAAAATGATCCCGCTGGCGCCCGAATCCTTGGGTGGCTCTGAGCACGACCGCTTCAAGCGGTTTGCCAAGGCCGTGCTCTCCGTCCCGAAGACCGAAATCACGCCAACAGAAGAGCTTTTGGAGAAGTTGCAATCCGAAAAGCAAAAGGTTGACCCGGAATGCAGCCAAGCCGGGTAGGAGAACCGCCTTGTCCGACTATCGAGAGTCCTACTCACTGATGACGGACGACCAACTTCTGAAACTCGCACTTGAGAGCGAGACGTTGATCCCGGAAGCGCGAAGCGCCCTGAGCGTTGAGCTTGCGAATAGGCGTTTGGGCACGATGGATGTTGAGGAGTACGCCGACGACCTCCGCGGGATTGAACTTATCGAGAAGCAGAAAAAGCCGCTGGCGCAGACGTTCAATGGATTTGGCACGAGGCTCTACGGCAAACGAGATCGCAAACCGGATGGCTCGTTCTCAACGACGAAATGGGTAGTGATCTTTTGGATCCCTTTGCTACCGTTGAAGAGCTACCGTGTCAAGTACGCTGGACCCGGCGAGACATCCTTTTTGCCGGGATGGTCTCGAAAGTATTTCGTACTTTCAGAATCCGCTCCTGACGTGCGACAGGTTATCAACGTTTACTCGTTCCTTGCGCTGTTTCTCTTGGGCGGCGGATTACTGTCTGAAGCTAATGCTGGCTTGGTCCTTAGCTGGACCGCACTGCTCTTGTGGGCATGTACGCCTTGGCTGCTACGATGGGCCGCAGAAGCACGACGGAAAGGCATTAGGTAAGTGACAGAATCCGAAAAAGCCGATCTGTTGACGAGGCTCGGCATTGCTGACGGCCCAATCTCATCTTCTTACCTGCGCCTAAAAAAGATTCAGGACACCTTCTTTTGGGTCTCGCTGGTCGTGCTCGGTATTTCATACTGGCTGTTCCACTTCGAGAACCAGAATGTCATGTTGGCCTTCGGGGGACTCGGCTTATTTCTGCTTGCGTTAGCAACTCAGATGATTCTCGACCTCTGGTACTGGTGGATCACTCGTCATCTCGGAATGAGCGTGTATGAGAAGGTGCGGCGACTACGTTGGACGATCCTGTACCTCGGTGGAGCGATTTTTGCGGCCGCCGTTTTCATGAACAAGACCGATCCACCGACGTGGTTGGTGGGGCCATCATTGGTCTTGATTCTGGGCGGCTTCATACTGCACTTCGTCGTGGTGATTTGGTCTCGTTTTAAGATCGACCCGTGATGCTTTATGACGGCAAAGGACCTTTGGCTCTATCGCAACGAGCGGTACATCGAAGCCCATGAGCGATTGCTTCGAGAATCGAATGCGCTGTGGGACCTTTTGGATGAGATGGAATGGAAACCATCAACGGGGGAACAGCAGGAGAGCGTGACAGCGCAATCGGCACGGGTTAATGCTGCTCGAAGGGCAATAAGAGAACTTCGGGAGCGACTGATAGCCGCTCATGCTTCTGGTGCAGAGGGCTAGGATCGGGGGTCAGATTCTAAATCAGAATAGTAGCGAATCGCTTCCAGCAGAGTGATCGGTTCCAAAGGGGCGATTCGGTGCCCGCGGCGCTGTCCATCAACCAATGCGTCACCGGCCAGCAGACCGCCACGAAACGCCCACCGGGAAGGGTGTCGGAGCCGGCGCATGCGACTTTCGGATCGTGCGGCTTCACAACACCGACCTCGAACGATTGCCCCGCCGCGATAGAGGCGAAAACCAGGATGAACAGATAACGAATCACCGGATGGTATCGGCCAGCGAGAAGATCGGCAGATAAAGCGCGATCAGAACGAACGCCACGAAAATCCCCATGAAAATCATGATGGCCGGCTCGATCAGCGAAAGGACCGCCGTCATTTTCGTGTTCACGTCATCCTCGTAAAATTCCGCCACGCTGGTAAGCATGGCCGGCAGGGCGCCCGTCGATTCGCCCACTTCGACCATGTCCACGGCCAAACCGGGGAAAATGCCGGTTGAGGACAGCGATGAGGAGAGCGTCTGACCTTCGCGCACCATCCGGCTCGCCTTCTCGAGCGTCTTCCGCAGCAGCGGCGTGCCGAGCGAATCGGCCGCGGTTTCGAGTCCCTGCATGAGCGGAATGCCGCCGGTCAGCAGCGTGCTGAGCACGCGCGAAAACTGCGCCACCTGGTATTTGATCCAGATGCCGCCGAAAACCGGCACTTTGATTTTGATCCGGTCGAGCGTCTCCTGTGCGCCCTCCCTGCGCCGCCACCAGAGGAAAAGCAGAACCGCGCCCAACAGCCCGCCGGCGTACACCAACACGTAAGTGCGGGCCGTGGTGCCGATCGCGATCAGGTAGACGGTCATGGTGGGCAGCTGCGCCTGCATGCTGGAGTAGAGCGACGCGAAACTCGGCACCACGTAGGTCACCAGAAACACCATCAGCAGGATCACCAGCACAATCAGCACAGACGGGTACATCAGCGAGACGAGCACCTTCTTGCGCACCGCCAGCGCCAGTTTCTGGTAAACGATGAACCGCTCCAGCACCTCAACCAGGCTGCCGGATTTCTCTCCGGCCATCACGGATGTGACGTAGATCTTCGGGAAAATGCGCTGCTGCCGGAAGGCCTCGGAAAGCAGCGCGCCCTTGCGCACGTCTTCGCGGACGGCGTTAATGTAGGGCGTCAGCTTGGGGTCGGTGAGACGCTCGGCCAGGAGGTCGAGGGCCTTGAGGATCGGCAGTCCGGCGCGGATCAGGGTGACGAACTGCTGGTTGAAGATCAGGAATTTTTCGAGATTCAGTTTGCGCCGGCGTCCCGGCAGCGCGATATCGCCCGAGAGGCTGAGTCCCGCGCCTTTGGGCTTGACCGAGTAAACGAGGAATCCCTGCTGGGTATAGCGCTCGCGAATCTCCTGCGCGGAGGTGCCCTGGGCGGTCTGGCTGTGCACTTCGCCGCGGGCGTCGGCGTATTTCAGAAGGAAGTCGGACACTAGCGGTCGTCCTCGACTACCGGCACGCCCGGCGGCGGTTTAAAGACAAACTGGGCGGGGGAGACGGGCGCATTCAACTGCTCGTGCGAAAACGTGAAGTCGAGTTTCGATCCATCTTGCCCCGTGATACGAACCTGGTGGATCTCGCCGTCGGGACTCGCCAGAAACTCCACCTGGGTATAGGCCAGATTCTCGTTCTTCGGCTCGGCGACAATCCAAGTCCCACCCGGTCCGGGCATCGACTGGAACGATTTGAATTCCTTCCCGAACTCGAGTTTGCCCAGCAGAAAGGCCAGTGGCGCGCGCATGTCTTCCGATTCCTTGAGTCTGCTTTTGGTAGCCTGCGCGTCGCCCGGCGAGTATTGGAAGACCTCCTTGCCGTCCGACAGGAAAATCTGGCCGGCGGGCGATGAATAATCCCAAAGCATGCGCCCCGGTTTGCGCAGATAAAGGATGCCGGCCTGCTGCTGCGTCGGCCGCCCGATTCCGCTATAAGTTTCTGAAAAATCGAGCTTCAGCGATTGCGAACGGTTGTAGCGGGCTTCGATGGTTTTGAGCAGAGCGTCGAGGTCGCGCGGAACCGAAAAAGCGGACAAAGAGAAAAAGGCCGCCTGGATTGCACACCCCACCGCCAGTCGCGTCACAAACGATTGACGCGCGGGCGCCACCCGGCGTGTACTCTGGAAGCAGTGAGGCGTTACTTTCATGGCGTCCCCGCTCCCCTCTGAAGCATCAAGAAAAAAGAACATGGCGGATACCGCGGAAGCACCCCCTCAGGAGACCGAAAAGAGCCAACCACAGCCTGCCGAGTCGAAGCCGGAGCGGAAGCCCAAGCGTTCGTTCGGGCGGACGATCCGCGAACATCCTCTCAAGTTTGTGGTTTTTCTGATTTTTCTGGCGGCGGTGGGCATTGGCGGATATCGTCTCTGGGTCTATTTTGAATCTTACGAATCGACCGACGACGCGCAGGTTGACGGCGACATCTATCCCGTCACCAGCCGCATCGCGGGCACGGTGAAAGCGGTTTACGTGCAGGACAATGATCAGGTCAAGCAGGGACAGGTGCTGGTCGATCTGGATCCGAAGGACTTCAACGTATCCCTCGAAGAGGCGAAGGCCGCGCTGGATGAATCGCGGGCGCAGGTGACCGTGGCGCGTCCGAGCGTTCCGATAACCACAGTCACCACCGAAACCACGCTGTCGACCGCCGCTACGGATATCGCCGCGGCGAAGGCCGCCGTTGCTGCCGCGCAGAGGGATTACGAATCGGCGGTTGCCGACGTCCGGTCCGCCGAAGCGGACAACGCCAAAGCGCAATCCGACCTGGCTCGGTACAAGCTGCTCGTGGCGAAAGACGAAATCAGTGAACAGCAGTTCGATCAGGCGCAGGCGGCCGCGCGTGCGGCCGCGGCGACTGTGGACGCCAAACGCGCGACAGCCGATGCTGCGGCACGCATCATCGAACAGCAGCAGGCCCACCTCGAGGAGTCGCAGACGAAACAGGTGGAGGCGCAGCGCAACCGTCCGAATCAGATCGCGGTTCAGAATGCGACGGTCGAGAGCCGCCAGGCTACGGCCGAGCGCGAAAAGGCTCTGGTCGATCAGGCGATGCTCAATCTTTCTTATACGAAGATCGTGGCGCCCGTGGACGGCGTGATCGGCAAGAAGAACGCGGAGCCGGGCCAGCAGGTTTCGCCTGGGCAGCAATTGATGGCCGATGTGCCGCTTGGCGACATTTGGATTACGGCGAATTTCAAGGAGACGCAGCTGAAGCGCATGCGGCCGGGTCAGCGCGCGACCATTCATGTCGACGCCTACGACCGCGATTACCAGGGCTATGTGGAAAGTGTCGCGGGGGCAAGCGGCGCCAGGTTCAGCCTCCTGCCCCCGGAGAACGCCACCGGTAATTATGTGAAGGTCGTGCAGCGGATTCCCGTGCGGATAAGACTGAACCCGGGCGAGGATAAGGAACACCTGCTGAGACCGGGTATGAGTGTCGATCCCAAGGTCTGGCTCAACAGCAAGTAAGATCGGACTGTGGTTCGGACACGCGACTTTAGTCGCGTCCTGGTAAGTCGCACCCAAAACGCGACTGAAGTCGCGTGTCCGGTCAGCGCTTTTCGGGCGGCTGGGCGTGGCGCCATTTCCAGTAAGCGTTCTGATCGGCCTTACTCAGCTTGCTGTATTCAACGTAGGACCGGTGATTCGCGCCGATCCAGCGGTTGTAATAAACCGCGTCATCGGGGCCCCATATATGGTAGCTGGCTGTAATCGGATCATAGACCCGATCCTCATGCGCGGCACATCCCGACATGAGCGTGAGCGCGGCCGCGGCCAACAGCGCCGGTCTCACGTCAGAACCCGAGGTCGCGATCGAGCTTGAGATCGACGGCTGCGCGCCGCATATGTCCGAGCGCGGCGTCGATGTGCCGATAAGCCCGGTCCCGCCAGCCGCGCGCGGCGCCGTTATCCTCTTCGCGGGCGAGATCCATACGGGCGCTGCGCAGCAGTTCCACAACCCGGCGCAGGCGTCCGCGGCGGTCGAGAGTCAGATTGGCCGGCGGGTTGTCTTCGAGATTTTTGCGGTCGATGACCGCGGCATTGTCGATCTCGCGGATTGCGCCTTCGACCTCCTCATCGGCGGCGCGCAGATTCTTCATCACGTTGGGTTCGTCATGCACCCGCAACAGTATCTGGGTTCGGCGCAGATCGGTGCGGGCGCGCAGGTAAGCGGGATGGCGACCCGGCGCGTCGGCGGTCACGATTGCGGGGACGAGCAGGGTCAGAGTCAACAGTCCTGTACAAATAGTCGTGAGTCTCATTGGCTTCTACGCCATAAACTAACACGGCGCGCGCGGTTTAGTCCGCGCGCGCCGAGCGTTGCTGAAGCGATTTTAATGGTTATTTTTTGTCGTCTTTTCGTTCCTCGGGCTTGGGCGCGGGCTTTGCGGCGGGTTTGGGCGCCGGCCTTGCGGCGGATTTGGCCGCGGGCCGAGCTTCCGGAGCGGGTCTAGCCGCAGGTCGTGCTTCGGGAGCGGGTCTAGCCGCAGGCCGCGCTTCGGGAGCGGGTTTGGCTTCAGGCCGAGCTTCAGGCGCGGGTTTGGCGGCAGGCCGTGCTTCGGGGCGTTCTTCCGGTTTGGCCGCGGGACGCGCCTCGGGAGCGGGTCTGGCTTCCGGAGTTGGCCGCGCTCCCGGCTCCCGTCTGGCCTCCGTCACAGGCGCACGCTCCGCGGGACGCGCCGTCTGGGCCAGACCATGAGCCGCCGGCGTCTTATACGCAGTCGCCAGCGGTTTCGGGTCGGCCACGGTTGCGGGCCGACCGTGATTGAGCGCGGCAAACTGGGCGCGATTCTGCGCCGCTTCCCGCACGTGCTGATCCTGGGCGGCGACTGCCGGCGTATGGCGTTCGCGCAAGGCCGCTTCTTCCGCGGCCACCGGACGCGCAGTAACTCCGCCCGGCCCGCCGTTGTAGCTGACCCGAGTATTGGTAAATCTGGGAGCGTTGTAGTTGTACACGTTGTGAACGACCGAGACATTCACATTCGTCACGGTGCGGTTGTAATACATCGTACCGTGGTTCCAATACGCCCCGTAGTAGCCGCGGCCCGTGTAACCAAAGCCATAGTTGACCCCACCGTAAAAGCCGATGTTTGCTCCCCAGTATCCGGCATAAAACACATACCGGCCGCCGTTAAAGGCCCAATAGGGAGGCGTCCACAGCGCGCCCACGTAGGGAGCGAGCACCCATGCGCCTGGAACCCAGTAATATCCCGTCGATTCGTAGTCCCAGTAGCCCGGCGTCCAGTAATAGTTGTCGCCGGGACACGGGGGCTGACTGTAATCGGGAAGCGGCGGCGGCGCAGAGGGCGCATAAGCAG
>JASHSD010000905.1 GCA_030036985.1 Bryobacteraceae bacterium | reverse complement strand
AATTGTGGCGGCAGCGCGGGCAGCGGGTTGGCATCGAGAATGGCTCGCTCTGCCGATGTATTCAGCAGGTAATTGGTACTGGGCTGTGAGATCTGCACGTTACTGACCGTTCCATTGCGGGCTATCGTGAACGTCACCGTACAGACCTGTGATGGGGACGAATTCAGATTCGACCGGTTCCAATGCTGGGCGATGCGGTCCTTAATCAGGTCGGCATAAGCTCCGAATTGGGATCCCAGAAGCGATTCCTTGCCCACATCGATCCCTTGGGACCCCTGCATGCCGTACATATTCGAACTCGCCTGCTGCGGCACGGTGGAATAAACTTTGTTCGGTTTGTAGGCTTCGGGCGGACGGAAGAGCGAAGTCACCTGCTGCTGAGGCGAAAGTTTTTTCTTCTTCTTTTGAACCTGCTCCGGGATGGGGATAGCGTCCTTCGGCTCTTCCTTAACTTGCTGCTTCAGCTTCAGCTCCTTCGCGGGCGCCTCCGGCGCGATGGCCTTGGTGTCGTTGGCGAGAGGATTGGTCGGTCCGTTGTTGCGCGGGATGGGAATCGACTTCACCAGATCCACGCCGATCGAGCCGGTGCTCGTCGATTGAGAGCCGAAAGTATCATGCTGGAAATGCAGGAATCCCGAGGCCACGACCACGCCGGCAAACAGGATGTGCGCCGCCAGCGATCCAAAGAAGGCCTTCCCGACATCCTCGGGCGGTACCTCGTGGATCCGCGTGGGGTAGTAGCCTGGCTGCATTGTCAGCGTCTTCTCTTACCTATATTGTCGTCCGGTTGGGTAACGATGCTGACGTGCAGCTTGGCCGTCCCGAGCACGCTCATGACGTTCGCCATAAGGTCCCAGGAAGTTTCCTTGGCCGCGCGCAGATAAACCGCGTCTTGCCCTGGATACTTGGTGTGGATCCTCTCCGCAAGCAGATTGAGGTTGATAGGGTCCCTTCCGAGATAAATGTCTCCGGTGCTGGAAACGTTTACCACCGGCAAATCCTTTGTGCTGGTGGCGACTGCTTTCGTCTTGGGCACGTCGACATCGATGCCGTATTCCATCACATGCGCCGTAATCATAAAGATGATCAGGAGCACGAGCGCGACATCGACAAACGGCGTGACGTTGATCTCGGCCATCGCGGGAACGCCGCGGGTTTTCCGTCCGTTCGGTGTCGCCATGGGGCTGAATGCCATTGCTTATATCTCCGAAATCAGCTCCCGAAACTGCGCTCGATCAGATTCATGAACTCGAGCGAAAAATCGTCCATCCGCGAGCCGATCTCTTTCAGCAGATGGCCGAAGTGGTTGTAAAAAATCGCCGCCGGAATCGCGGCGAACAATCCGACGGCGGTGGCGATCAACGCGTCCGCAATGCCCGGTCCGACGGAACGAAGGCTGGTGCTCCCCGCCGAGCCCAGATTCTGGAACGCGCGCACGATTCCTATCACCGTACCCAACAATCCGATAAACGGCGAGACCGATGCGATGGTTGCAAGCCAGTTCAGATTGTGTTCGAGCCGGCCCAGTTGTTCGTTGACGCCCAGCTGCAGACTGCGGTTGATTGCCTCCGGATTGCCGAGGCTGCCGCGCCCTTTCACCTGCCGGCTGACTTCCTGATAGCCGTGCTCGAAGACCGAGACGAGAGGCGACGGACGAAACTGTTCGCTGGCCACCATCACCGCTTCCAGTCCCGCGGCTTTGCGGAAGGCGCGCAGAAAGCGCGCGTCGCTCTTGCGCGCGGTGCTGAACGAAGAGAGCTTGGAAAAAATGACCGTCCAGGAATAGAGCGATGCGAAAAGGAGGAAGCCGAGAATGGCATATTGAAACACCGTCCCGTGGCTGAAAAGATCCAGGATGTTCGTTTCTTGTAAAAGAAGAGCCGCAGGCGAACCCGGCAACGTGTCCCTCCCTCCCAAATCTAGCATGTGCCCGCGACAAGATACGTGCTTTGTCCCACCCGCGGATACGGGCGGGGCGTTAAAAAAACGCCATGTTGGCTTGGCTATTGAGTTTTTTGCTTTACTTTGGCGGTGCCCTGCTCGGTTTTCGAGGCCGCCGCGTTGGTCCCTTTCTTCACGCCGTTCTTGGTCTTGCGGGCCGCGGTTTTTGCGCCCTTGGATACAGCGTGGCCGGTGTTTTTCGCGGCCTGCTTTGTATCATGACCCGCATTTTTCAGGTCCTGACCGGCGGTTTGCGCGGAAACGCCGACGGCGAAACCCAAGGCCAGCGCGAAGACGGCAATCTTCTGGAAAGATCTCATGCCTTGTGTGAGTGCACGCCGCGTGCCAAGGTAGCACAGGCGGCCCTTCACCAAGATCGGAAACTGCGGCGAGCAGCGTCCGTGTAGGGCAGGATGTTATCCTGCGGCGGATTGGTAATCCGCCTGGCCTGGGTTTGTGGAAAGCCTCTGGACCACACACTACCGCGCGGCGACCGTTTCCACGCCTTTCTTCGCGGGGGCTTTGGGCAAGCTGATCAGATTCGCCAGCAACTGATACGCGCCGTCGGTGCCCGCCGGCAACTGGCGCCAAAGGCCCAGCCCCAGATAAATCCAGCGGCCCTTGCCCACCCGCGCCTCCACCATCGAACCCAGCTTCACTCCCGGATTGTCCTTGAACGAATCCACCATGGAAACCAGGTCGACGTACCTCTTATCCTTCTCGCCGAGGAAATAAAGGCCGCGCTCCTGCACCCAGTTCGCCCAAGCCGCCGGACCGATCTTGTTCGGGAAATTGAACACCGGATCCTCCGGCGCCAGGATCTTCACCGGGACCGTTTCGTCCGACACGCGATCGCCGCTGACCTTCGCCGGATACGGACCATACTCCGCCTGGTTGAACTCCATCTTGTTGTACTGCACGATGACCGTGCCCCCTCGCGCCACATAATCGAGCAGGCGCTGATTGTAAGCCCGCAGGTCCGCGCGCCGCTCATACGCGCGCACGCCGGTAACGATTGTGTCGTACTTCGACAGGTCGCCGCTCGCCAGTTCATCCTGATCGATGAGGCTCAGCTTCGCGCCCAACTGTTCGATCGCCGGCGGCACCTGATCGCCGACGCCCACGATATAGCCGACGCGCAGTCCCGAAATGATTTTCACGTCGACCACCTTCAGCGCCACCTCGGCCGGCTTGATCACCTGCCTCCGCTCGACGTGCGGGTATTCAATCTCCTGATAACCGGTGGTGAACTTCTCGTCGCCTGTCACGTCCGAGGTCACGCTCGCGCGCAACGTGTATTCGCCGATCTTCACCTGCGCCGGTGGGGTTACCTGGAAGCGGGCCGAGAGCGATTCGTCCTCGTGGGCGAAATGAATGGGCACGCGCGCGGGAGTGGCCCTCCATCCGGCCGGCAGTTCGAGCGTAACGTTCACGTTCGCCCCGCTTTTGCCGCCGTTGGTCACGGCGACGTTGACTTCGCGCGCGACCGGCTTCGCCGCCGGGATCACCGCCAGCGGAGGCGTGACCCTCACCGAAAATTGCGGGACCACGTTCAACTCCATCCGCTTGTCGCCGGTATAAATGTCTTTCACGTAGCGGAATTCGACCGGTAATTCGCGAGTCACATCGACATTTCCGGCTTTTATATGGAAAGTGACGCGGAAGGGCGTGGGCGCGAAGGGCACGCCGAAAGGAACGCTCGGATCGAAGATGTTGATGGCTTGGTTTTCGGGATGCTTCCAGTAATTGTCGGTGAAATAAGGCGTGGTCGCCTTAGCATCCTTCGGAATGTGCGTCTCAATGGCGCAGTTGTAGAAGGCTCCCTTCGCGATGTTCCCAAGCTTGCAGTTGGCGGGTGAATCGAAGCCGTCGATCGCGACGCCGGTCACACTGACATCCGTCGCGCCCCGGTTCATCCCGACGAGCGTCAGCTTCACCGGCTGGCCGGCGACCACAAGCCCATCGTCCGCGACCGCATCGAATGTCAGACCATGAGCGATCAGGACGGCGTCTTCGTAATCGCGCTCCTTGTTCTTAAGCCGGTAGTCGATTTCATAGCGCGCGGAGTCGCTCAGGGACATTGACCCGAGTTGCGCCCGCAGACTCCGCACGTCCGCGAGACCGGCTTCGACCGGCGCTGCCGTGCCCGCATCGTTGCCGTCGTCGAATGCCGCTTGGGCCTTTTTCGCCTCTTCGGCAATTGCGGCAATGGCGGACGTCAGGGCCGCGGGCGGATTGGGTCCCGCATATTGCGCCAGAGCGGCCAGACTGGTATCGATGCCTTCGAAGAGCGAGGTCTCATCTTTTCCGATCAGGCCGGGAATCGTGCTCTCCATGAGCTGATAACCGCCGATATTGGGACCGCCGCGTCCTCCGGCAACTCCTGGAATGGGCGGCAGTCCGGTCATGCCTTGGCACTTGTGGCTGTTACGGGCATCGGAGCCGATCTCGGAATAGGTGCGGCCGAGCAGCGAATCGTATATTCCGGTATTCACTCTCGCCAGTTTCGGCGCGGGCCGGGGAGGAGTTGCCGGGGCGGCTGCGGGCGCCGGGCCGCCGCGTCCAGCACGTCCGCCTCGTCCTTGCCCGCCTCGCCCTGCGCCACCTCTTCCGGCGCCGGGGAACTGGAAATTCGTGTAATAGAGCTTCTTCGGCTGCCAGGGCCGGAGGCCTTCCTGAATCTGTTCGGGATAATATGCCGGGTCGCCCGCTTCTTTCCAAGCTTCGGTGACCAGCAAGGTAGTGGCTTCATGCGCGCGATCGCCGCCGCTGCCCTGAATGTTCATCGTGAGAATCACGTCGGGGCGCAGCATGCGGAAAAGCCGCACATAATCGCCGACGATGTCCTTGCGGCCCCACTTGCTGATGACTTCCTGCGGATCGAAGGAATAACCGTAATCGATGGCGCGCGTGAAATACTGCTCGGCGCCGTCGATGCGGTGAGCTGAGAGCAGTTCGGAGGTCCGTAGCACCGCCATATCGCGGAACAGTTCCGGCCCGATCTCGTTCTGGCCGCCGTCGCCGCGGTTGTTCTGCAGATCGATGGTGCGCAGGCCCAGGCCGTGTGCGAAATACGCCAGCAGCGCGTTGTTTTCGTCGTCCGGGTGCGCCGGCGCCTGCATAAACGTGGCCGATACGTTGAGTTTCCGCAGCGCCAGTCCGAGCGCGACGTGTCCGCTGTCGTCGGACACCAGCGGATAATTCATGCGGGTCTGCGCAAGGGCGAGCGAGGTGAGCACAGCGGCACAAAGGCTGACGAATACAATCGACGGGCGTTTCATGGCTTGCCTTTCAGTATGTCAAATCCGGGCGCAGAGGGCTGTCGCGGCTCGGAATCGGATCCCGACCGGCTGCGCGTCCGCCCCCCGATTGACGAAATATGTCGCGCCCACGAACGCAGAAGCCTGGTACTATCCCCGTCGGAGACTTCTGAATAGAACTCGGCTTTATGAATGGACCGCCCGTGCTACAGGCGGACGAGCCTGTCGGCGGGGTGTACGAGATTCGTACTGAGCCGCGACCGCAAGGGAGCGGTCGCGGGAGTCACGAATCAACCTGCGCACCGCTCCGTTGGCATATTCCTACGCGCGGATTTCCCCGTATTTACGACTTTTGCGAATCTATCACTTCCATGTCGCGCACCCCTGTCGGCGCGCCTGAACCCGATCCCGTCACCCAATCGGCGGTATTACAATTATTCATGCAGTTCAATCGAAGTCATAGACCGGCGATACTTTCATCCCTAAAGAACTTCTTTTCGTCGCATTCCTCGGCCATTGCGTTGAAATCCTTAGTGATGGATGCATCGTGGAATCGCGGCCACCGGCTGCTTTATCGACCGACTTTATTTGCCGAGCTTTATCTACCGAACACGGCATAAGTTCACGCGGGAGCTGGCTCCGAGTACCCCACCACGCAGTGGGTAACAACATTTACTTCGGTTAACCCCCTTTATTGTCATTGGGAAACCGAACGTCAGCGGGTACTATTAGGCCTTTACTAAAGCGCTTATCTGCCGTAAGATTTACACATGGACACCGAAACGGGCGCTTACGCTTGGGATTGTGCCTTTAGGCCAGTCAACCATGTTCGTTTTCTGCCTCAGTACCTTGTGCTCTCTCTTATTACGACCGTAGCCGCTTTCGGCGGTACGGTCTCCCCGCAGCTTGCCGCGATGAGCCCGAATGCACAGGTTCAGGTCATCGTCACGCATACTGCATCCGCCGTGGCGAATGCAACGAACGGCGCAACCACTACGGTGTGCAGCGCAGCCGCTTTGCTGAATATTCTGCCCGCCGGCGAATTGTGCCAGACGACTGCATCGAGCGCCGTGGGTCTGGCGAATAACCCGTTGGTGGATCACGTCTCGGTGGATAATACCCTGACTGCGACCCAGACAGGCGTGCCGGTTTACGACTACATGCCGGAGACCGTCCAGCCTTTGCCGTTTAACGCGACGACCCCGGACTTTTCGCAAGGCCAAAGCGTCGGCGTCGCGATCATCGACAGTGGAATCCATGTTAATCAGGATCTGATGGGAAGTGGATCCCTTCTCGCGAGCTTGTTTCCGACTGTGGTCTACAGCCAGAGCTTCGTTCCGGGCGAGAGCGCCGATGATCTTTACGGTCACGGCACGCACCTCGCGGGCATTATCGCGGGCAACGGCGCGAATTCCACCGGCTCCGGTTATCTTGAAAACATCCACGGCGTGGCTCCCGGCGTCAGCCTGATCAACCTGAAGGTTCTCGATGCGAATGGGTCGGCGGACGATGCCACCGTCATCCAGGCAATCGATACCGCCATTCAGCTGAAAAACATCTTCAACATCAAAGTCATCAACCTTTCGCTTGGCCGGCAGATTTTCGAGAGCTACAAGACCGATCCTCTGTGCCAGGAAGTGGAGAAGGCCTGGCAGGCGGGAATCGTGGTCGTGGTCGCCGCCGGCAACGAAGGCCGGGACAATACGTATGGCAATAACGGCTATGGCACGATCTCGGCGCCGGGCAACGATCCGCTGGTCATAACGGTCGGCGCGATGAATACGGAGAGCACGCCGCAGCGCAGCGACGACGAGATGACGACCTACAGCTCGAAAGGGCCGACGTCGGTCGATCATGTCGTGAAGCCCGACCTGGTCGCGCCGGGCAATCTTATCTTTTCCATCCTCGACCCGAATTCCACGCTGGCGACCGAATACCCCGGCAACATTGTGCCGCTTGCGTCGTACGTATCCCAACCGACGAACGGCGAGGTCTCGAATTACTTCATCCTGAGCGGGACCAGCATGTCGACCGCTGTCGTCAGCGCGGCCGCCGCGACGATGCTTGGCGCCAATCAGAGCCTGACGCCCGATACCGTGAAAGCGCGGATGATGCACTCGGCCACCAAATTCGGCCAGACGGTCTGGACGATTACCGTTCCGACGCCTGCGCCGGCCCAGACCTACACTGTTTACGCCGACATTTTCACGGTCGGCGCCGGCTACCTGCAGTTGGATCGCGCGCTGTCCAGCAAAGCCACGCTTCCGGCAGGAACCAACGCCGCCTCGCCGATCGCGGTCCTCGAATCAACCAATCCCGTGACGGTTTACATCCAGAACGACCCGTCCATGACGTCCGTCTGGGGCGCCACCCCGGTTTGGGGAGACACCGCGGTCTGGGGCGATACATTCGTCTGGGGCGACGGAGTCTGGGTAACCGGAGACAGCTTCGTTTGGGGCGACACCGCGGTCTCGGGCGACACATTCGTCTGGGGCGATACGTTCGTCTGGGGCGACACCACGATCTCGCCGAACACCTTCGTCTGGGGCGACACCTTCGTCTGGGGTGATACATTCGTCTGGGGCGATAACGTCACCGTCAGCGATCCCGATATTTAGCAGGAATGACATCCGTCACCGACATGTCGCCGCCCGCAAGGGCGTATTGGTTCAGCATCATCACCTGCGGGTTTCTCTGTTTTATATTTTCGGTTTTGAATTCGACCGTATGGCGGGATTCCGCCATACGGTTTTCCATTTACCTCATCACCGCCATCCTCGTCTCCGGGCTTAAAATCCGCCTCCCCGGCATCCTCGGAACGCTGTCGATGAATTACATCGTGATCATCGCGGCGTTGCTGAATCTGGACCTCGCCGCGGGAATGGTGGTCGCAGTGACCAGCACGCTGGCGCAGTGCATCATCCACGCCGTCACGCGGCCCAAATGGTTTCGGGTCCTCTTCAGCACCGCCGGCGTGCCGCTGCCGGTGATTGCCGCATGGTTCGTGCTGCGGCTGCCGTTTTTTGCGCGCTTCGATTCGACCGGCGGCGTTGCGATGCTCTCCGCCTGTGTGGCGTATTTTGTCGTCAATTCGACGATCGTGGCCGGAATCATCGGCCTCACCAACGGCACGAACGTATATGAGGTTTGGCGCAGTTCCTATTTGTGGACCGGGCCCCACTACCTGGTCGGCGGCTGCATAGCCGAAGCTATCCATTACCTCGATACCCATATCGGCTCGGCCGCGCTGCTCGTGGCCATTCCGCCGCTCTATCTCGTCTACCGGTCTTACAACCTTTATCTGCGGCGCATGGAAGAACAGCAGCAGCACACGTCCCAGATGGCGCAGTTGCATCTTCGCACTGTGGAGACCCTGGCGCTTGCTATTGACGCGAAGGACGTCACCACGGCGGCCCATCTGCGGCGCGTGCAGATTTACGCTCTGGAACTGGGCAGGGAACTGGGGCTTTCGCCCCTCGAAATGCAGGCGCTCGAAGCGGCAGCCCTGCTCCACGACGTGGGCAAGCTCGCCGTTCCCGAGTACATCATCTCCAAGCCCGGAAAACTAACGCCCGAGGAATTCGAGAAGATGAAGGTCCATCCGGTGGTGGGAGCCGAGCTTCTTGCACGCGTCGATTTCCCCTATCCCGTGGTTCCCATCGTCAGGTCCCACCACGAAAAGTTCGACGGGACAGGTTATCCCGACGGCCTGGTCGGCGAGCAGATTCCGATCGGCGCGCGTATTCTCGCGGCCATCGACTGCCTCGATGCATTGGCGTCGGATCGTCAGTATCGGAAAGCGCTGCCGATCGAAGAGGCAATGGATTATGTGACCCGGGAGGCGGGCAAGAGCTTCGACCCTCACGTGGTGGCGATTCTGCGCAGGCGATACCGCGAGCTTGAAACGAAAGCCAAAGCCGCGACCGGCGAAACCGTCAAGCTTTCCTCGAACGTGAAAGTGGAGCGGGGACTCGCTCCCGCGGCTGGATTTGCCCAGTTACCGGAGCCGGTTCCGTCGAGGCGGTCGGGAATTTCGGGCATTGCCGTTTCGGCGGCGCGGCGCGAGTTTCAGCGGCTCGTCGAAACCACCGGCGATGCCGGCGGCGCGCTCAGTCTCGACGAAACGCTGGCCTTGGTCGCAGCCCGTTTGAGCCGGATGCTCGAATACGATTCGATCGCCATTTACGTGGTTCAGAACGGCAAACTGGTTCCCCGCTTCGTCAAGGGGGAGGGTTACCGGCTGTTCTCTTCGCTCGAAATCCCCTTGGGGCAAGGCCTCTCCGGCTGGGTCGCGGAAAACGATTCGCCCATCGTGAACGGCAACCCGGCGGTGGAACCCGGCTATTTGAACGATCCGAGCAAGGTAACCACCCTGCGCTCGGCTCTCGCGGCCCCGCTGCGTTCCGCGCAGGGCGTGATCGGCGTTCTCACTTTGTATCGTCTGCGGGCCGACGCGTTCGCGGAAGACGACCTCCGCCTGCTGCTGGCCATCGCGCCGAAGGCCGCTATGTCCCTCCGCAACGCCATGCGTTTCGAATCCGCGGCGGCGGCCCAGAAGGACGAACTCACTGGGCTGCCCAATGCGCGCTATCTGTTCCCGTATCTGGAGAGAGAGGTCTCAGGCGCCGGTCAGCACGGGGACTCCTTTCGCATCGCCGTCATGGATATCGACGGCTTCAAGGCGGCCAACGACCGTTACGGCCGGTTGGCCGGTAATCGCATCCTGCAGATCGTAGCCATGGGTCTGCGCCGCGATCGCCGCGCCGACGACCTCGTTGCCCGTCTGGGCGGAGACGAATTCGTGCTCGTGACCGTCGCCCAGAGCGCGGAGCTGCAGGAAACCATGGACGGCATCGGCAGGATGCTGAGCGAGCTGACGGGCTACGAGACCCCCATCAGCCTCAGCGCCGGCTTGGCGGCCTATCCCGAAGACGGACCGGATGCGGAAGCGCTTCTGGAGAAGGCCGAGAACCGGATGTCCGAGGCGAAGCACCGCAAGCGCTTCCTTCACGTCGCGTAGCTCGGGACGGCGGCACAGGCTTCCGAGAGCCTGCGGCAGCCGGTCGCGGAGCTGATGCGGCGGAGCACGCCGATCGCTTTGCGTCCGATCGGCGGACTCCTGCCGGCGATCCCGCCCGCGCGGGAGAGGCTTAGTACCGGCGAGTGGCGAGGCTTCTCATCGCACCAGGAATTATGCCTAGGCCAGCCCTACTGCGGGCGAATGATCCCGTCCGTCAGCGCGCTTGACGCCATCACGCAAGCGGCGGTACTCCGATTATTCAGGCAGCTGAATCGAAGTCATGAGACCGCGATGTTTGCCATCTCCCACGACTCTCTTTCCGTCGCATCCCTCGGCCATCGTGTTGAAATCCTTCACGATGGACCTGTCGTGGAATCTGGGCCACCGGCCGCTGTATTTGTGAAGCACGTCATAAGTTCACTCGGGAGCTGACCGAGGCCATCCCACCGCGCAGTGGTTAACAAACAATTACTTGGGTTAACTCCGTTGCTGTCACTGTGGAGAGATACCTCCGCCGCCTATGAATGGCACTTTACTAAACCACCTATCTGCCGCAAAATCACCACATGGACACCGGAATCGGCCCGCAAGCGCGGCCAGTAAATATTTTTCGTTTTCTGTCGCAGTTCATTGCACTGTCTCTTCTCACGGCCACTGCCGTCTTCGGAGGTACGGTCTCCCCGCAGCTCACCGCGATGAAGCCGAACCAGCAGGTTCAGGTGATCGTAGTGCACAGCGCATCTTTTTTGGAGAATTTACTCGACGGCCTGGTCAACACCGTCTGTGACGCCACCTCGCTGCTGGACATCTTGCCAGTCGGCGAGTTATGTCAAACGACGGTGTCAAACGCCATCGCCATGGCGGCCGACCAGTCGGTCGTTCACGTCTCGGTAGACAACACCCTGGCTGCCACCGGCACAGGCGCGCCCGTTTACGATTACACGCCCGAGACGGTCCAGCCTTTGCCGTCTAATGCAACGACCCCGAACTTATCCCAAGGCCGCGGCTCCGGCATCTCGCCCATAGGCGTCGCTGTGATCGACAGCGGTATTCATGTCAATCAGGATCTGACCGGGGGGCTGCTGAACCTGTTCCCCTCGGTTGTATACAGCCAGAGCTTTGTCTCGGGCGAGAGTTCCGACGACCTTTACGGTCACGGCACGCACCTCGCGGGCATTATCGCGGGCAACGGCGCGAATTCCACCGGCTCCGGTTATCTTGAAAACATCCACGGCGTGGCTCCCGGCGCGAACCTGATCAACCTGAAGGTTCTCGATAAGAACGGCTCGGCGGACGATGCCACTGTCATCAAGGCGATCGACACCGCCATTCAGCTGAAAGACTTCTACAACATCAAAGTCATCAACCTTTCGCTTGGCCGGCAGATTTTCGAGAGCTACAAGACCGATCCTCTGTGCCAGGAAGTGGAGAAGGCCTGGCAGGCGGGAATCGTGGTCGTGGTCGCCGCCGGCAACGAAGGCCGGGACAATACGTATGGCA
>JASHSD010000904.1 GCA_030036985.1 Bryobacteraceae bacterium | reverse complement strand
TCGGCTTTGGATTCGAGGAAATCGAAGAAGAAAAACAGACCGCCCATCTTCCGTCCGAGATGGAAGCGGGCATCGCGCATTACCGAACGATGCTCGAAGACCACAACAGGGCCATGCTGGAGGGCGACGAAACGCGCGTGATGGCGATTCGCAAGGAGGCGAATCGGCTTGCCTACAAACTGAATGGGAACGAGCCGGGGATTTTGGGCGCCTCCGATGCCCCCGGATACGTCCTCATGAATTCGACGGCCGCGGAGTCCGGCACGGTTCCGATGTGGGGGCAGAAGGGCAGCTTCACGGTGAACGTGGGCGAAATGCCCATCCACATCGAGATGGACGGGATGATCGGAATATGCTCCAGCCTCGACATCTGGCCGAACTTTTCAGCCAACGCCGTCGAGCCGGACAAGCCGTTCTTCAGCGAGACCGGCTATCGCAGCTTCATGGGCGCCAAGATGAATCTCCTGCCGGGAACGACGCCGGATGTCTTCGCCCGCGAGGTAATAGCGGCGCATATAAAGGAAGCGTGCAAGGGGAAACTGAGGCCCATCGAGGCGAAATACCGAGAGCGGTATCGTCAGGAACGTGATTTAGGTGACGCCTTAAGCCGCACGCCCGGCTGACCGTCGTTGAGAAATTCGACTCCGGCCTTCTCCATTGCCCGTGTCACAAGCGAAAGCGTGCCCGTGCGCGAGCCGATCTCGCCGTCGAAGGATTCCATTCGTCGAATCGTCCCGATAGCGACTCCTGCACGCTTCGCAAGCTCAATTTGCTCAATGCCCAAGAGGACACGCGCCGCCCGTAATTGCCGTCCCGTGATCAACAAAGCACCCTAACATGCAAGTGCCTGTAAACCCAAATGGATCAATCTGATAGCTAACTACTTGATTACCACAACTAATTCTGTCATGATCCGATCCAAGGCGCTGAGGACCGCCTTCCCATGCATTCTGTTATGCGTTTTCCGGCCGCTTTGGCATTGCTGGCCTGCTGTGCTTTTTCTCAAACTGCACCCGAACCTGTTAAACCTGACCTCGCGCCGCCCATCGCAGCGGACGAGAGCTTCTTTCCCCACTTCCAGATCACTCCCCTTCCAGACGGCAAAAAGGTCGTGCTCAGTCTCGATTCGGGTGATAGAAAACTCGATCTCATCGTCGAGCCGGTACCACCGAAGGACAGCGGCGAGACCGTGCAATGGGTGCTCTATGCCAACGGCGGCGGCGCGCTATATACAAAAAAGACGATCACGCTGCCGGGTCCCGACGGTGGGGGAACGCCCGTTGAGGGAATCATCGTTTCTCGGCTATCGGCGGCTGTGAAAGCCGGAATCGTGCCGCCTCCACCGGCACCCCCAACAGCTCCAAGACCAGTTCATCTTTCAACGAGTCAATTCACCACGCTTCCTCATAAGGACCCGAACTTCAGGATGCCGGTGCGCTTTGATCGCGCTGGCCCCGGACTCGGACGTTACCGAATTTGGCTGCTGTGGGACGGGCAAAAAGAGATTCAGGTCGAAGCGCTCGACACGAACTTCAAGAACACGATTCTGACGCTCCCCGGATTCGGCAATCACATCAAGTACCTGTCGAACGTTTATACGGAGGGATCACCAGCGCCGCGGTTTTTCTATATCAAACGTAACTCCGATGACAGCATGACCGTCTACGGCGATGACAATATCGATAAGCTTAAGGCTATAGAGAAAAAGGGGAAATAGGACATGAACGCACGCTGCGGACACCCGATCTTCACTCGACTTCACGGAGTTTCACTGCGTACCTCAGCCCTGCTTATTCTCTGTTTCGCTGGAGGCATTGCGGCTTTCGCACAGTCGACCCCATTCACCGATTTGCTCGACCGGGCCGAACAGAGCCAACGCGATGCATCCGCACCTCCTTCCATCAACTTCGAGGGCGAATGGCGCTATGATTACGGAAATCCCTACGACCCTAAGCATGCCTACATTCGCCTGGAACAGCAGGACTCAAAGATAAAAATCTTCGACCTCGGTCCCGGCAACCCACCGGGTGGCCGATTGGCATTTCTCGGAACCTATTCAGGCAACCTGATAGATGGCACGGGCTATCCACCCAACCGGCCGCCCGCCTCGTCCACCATGCGCGTCCAAGACCCCGATACACTGATCATGCCGAATCACATCGCGTATCACCGCAATATTCTGACACTGAAAGATGTCCCCTGCGACGAACAGAACAGCTTCCATGTCAATGATGATGGCGTTAAGCGGCGGCTGGAGGCCGCGATCCGCGAGAAAGCCTATCCGCAGATGTTCTGCTGGGCCGTTATCGCAGGGAATAAGGACGACAATGATGCCAGGTATCTGGCAGGCATGATGTTGTACAAGGGCATCGGCGTTGCACAGAGCTACGACCGCGCTTTCCCG
Organism: Bryobacteraceae bacterium; assembly: GCA_030036985.1. Classification (GTDB taxonomy): domain Bacteria; phylum Acidobacteriota; class Terriglobia; order Bryobacterales; family Bryobacteraceae; genus BOG-234. Next base: position 1,649 of record JASHSD010000904.1, on the reverse strand, counting down.
TTCATACGGGCTGCGGCCATTTTTGCGAACCAAGACGCGGCGTTACTTGTGGCGGATATGTACGACCGGGGGCAAGGAACTCCCGTCGATCCGAAACAGGCCGTATTCTGGCGAGGCCGCGCGGCGACGCTCCGGCATATCGAGATATTTCAGGAACTGACCCGCCAGTCTGCGGCCTATCAAGACGCGATGAATTCGATATTCGGGTGGGTTGGCGAGAACTGCGGCATGTCGATTTCACAGTCTAACGCTTGGGAGAACAACGTCTCGACGCGGGGAAAAGACCCCTGCGCGAATGGTCGCCGCTGGTAATTCCATCCCGTCATGACAACATGTCATGACAAGACGCCTCGCCTGTGAAGGCGCATAGCGGGCCGCGAAGCCGTTTCAACGACAATCTTCCGGTGCGCCTGGTAGGCGGCGCATTCCATCGCGAGCAAGATTCTCGTTGAAGCCGTTCCGCTAACCCGCTGAAGAATGCGCCGAGGCGAGGCTATTGCGGCCCTGCCACAACCTGAAAAGGAAATCCGGCCATGGCAAATAACCGGCGTCAATCGCTTGCAAACGGCACCCGCGTCTCTACAATCTCCACGGGAACAAATGCGGGCAACATCATGGCGTTACCCTTCAGGGCTTCGAGAACGTGGTCGCGCAAATCCGCCGTGGTGCCGGATTACAGCAACCAGCTTGATTTATTCTCGGAAGCGCCTACAGATGAACTCGCGCCCGTAATACCGATAGATTCCCACCGAGACAGCCATGCGCGACCGCCTCACCAGCTTGATCTTGTTGCACTGGACGGATTACCAGCCGTCGATGCTGGCGGGGTTACGGAAGCAAAACCGGCTGGAGAAGGAGTTGGAACTGACGGCGGACCAGATAGCCGACCTGATGTACGAGCTGATATCGGTCAGCAAGTTGGAATACCTCGAAGCGTACGAGATGGCGATGAAGGAATACCTGACGGTCGAGTCTTCATTGATGAACCCGAGCGACCATCCAGAGACTTCCGCATTACCGAAGCCCATCGGGTCGGGCTGGGCGGTACGCATGAAAAAGCGCGCGCCAACGTCGAAGCCATCCGGCTCCTGAAACGCCTTGAGGAGGAAGCCCGCGATGCCAGTGACGACGAGAAAGGCACGCTTGTCCGATATGTGGGCTGGGGTGGCATTCCCGGCATCTTTGAATCGAATTATCGCCGTCGCCCGGAATGGGACAAACCCGCCGAGGAACTGAGACGCCTCTCACTGACGACGAATACGAATCGGCGCGCGCGTCGACGCCGAACGCGCACTTCACGTCGCCCATGGTGATTTCCGCGATTTGGGATGGCCTGCGGCATATGGGTGTGGGAGAAGGCGCGCAGGTGCTGGATCCCGCGATGGGCGTCGGGCATTTCCTCGGGCTTCAGCCGAAGGACATGGAGGGGCAAAGGACAGGCGTGGAACTCGACTCCATCACCGCCCGCATTGCGAAGCAGCTCTACCCCGACTCCACTATCTTCCAGAAAGGCTTCGAGGAAACGCCGCTGCCTGATAACTATTTCGATGTGGTCGTCGGCAACGTCCCGTTCGGCTAATGGCGAGGTTTCGTTAATGATGAGGAACGCGGCCGGATATCTGTGTTTGCAGGTGTCCGACCGGGCTCAC
>JASHSD010000903.1 GCA_030036985.1 Bryobacteraceae bacterium | reverse complement strand
CCACGCATCCGCGCGCAACTCCACCGTCGGAACCGCTTTCATCCACGCTGCCGGCGCGTTGGCGTCGATCGCATGTCCCATGACGTGAGCAATCAGCGCGATAATCGCGCCGTCGCCCCAGGCGTTATAAACCGCCGTGAAGAATTTCGGCGAGTAGACCATCTTCGCCTGCCCGGAAGCGTCGAGCAGCATCAGATTGGCCGCCGTTGTATTCCGGAAAATCGCAATCGCGGGACAGTTCGGCTGGCATCTTGCGGCCAAAGCGGCATTGACCCGATTGGCGAGTTCCAAAGTGTCGCGGGACAGGTGTTCGTCTTTATCGGCGTTGTAAGCCGACAGGCCCGGTCCGAGTGCGCACATCACCTGCGCCTGCGCCGTCACGGCCAGCAGGAACGCCGAAACCGGCAGCGCCCCGCGCATCAGAACGAGCGCTGCCGCCGTCCCAGCAACTCCCTCAGCCGATTCAGGGCCTGGTCGGACCCGGTGAACAAATCTTCCGGAAACTTCCGATACGAGAGCATTTCCGCAAAAATCCGCGGCGCCGCGATCGAATTCACACCCATCCCCGCGATATACTGCAGCCGCAAGTTGAGATCGTCGTTGATGGGCGCGCCCGCGATCATCGGCTGCAGATCCTCGGCCCGTCCCAAATAGCTCCCCATCAGATCCACCGCGGAACCGAACTGGACATTGCTCAGCGAAGCCGCCACGGCGGCGTACGAAGGCCGATCCAGAAGGCGCTGTATCCGGTCCACGTCAATCGGCGACGACCCCATGCGCCCCAGCAGCACCAGATCGTATCCCTCGCCGTTCAGGTAATTGGTCCAGACGCTCGCATTGGGAAAAACGTCGAAGAACGTCGCCAGTTCCGTGGCTACGGTCGCCCGGTCGCTTTCGTAAATCGGCAGCCACTGCGCCACCACGCCGCCCGGATTCAGATGCTCCTTCACCAGCTCGTAGTATTCGCGCGAATACAAAGTCGACGTACCCTTGACCCACGGATGAATCGGGTCGGTGGTGATGACGTCGAACTTGTCCGGCGCGGCCGCGATGTAGTGGCGCGCATCGTCGTAGACAATACGCGTGCGCACGTCGCGCAGCACATGGTAATTCTCGTTCCCGAAGAATTCGTCCGACGCCGGCGGAATAATCGGCTCCAGTTCGCAGATGGCGATCCGTTCGATATCCGGATAAGGAACGAACGAACCCGCCGTCACGCCCGCGCCGAACCCGACGGTCAGCACCGACTTCGGGTCGCCCTGAACCAGCGCCGGCAGATGCCCCATCAACCGCTGCAGACGCATGTCGATCAGCGCCGAAGAGGCTTCCGATTTCCCGCTGACGTAAAAACCGCGCACGCCCCCGCTGTCTGTAATCACCACCGAGGAATTGATCCCTTCGCCGACGAACAACGGCGTAGCCGGGTTCGTACCCGCGTCGGCGATCGCCCGCAAAATCGGCGCGATGCGGCGGCCATAGGCGATCGCGGGCCACGGAATCGGAGCCACCGTTGCCGCGAGCGCCACAGCCAGCACCGCCGCTCCGCCGATCGCAACCGCCAACACCGCAATCTTCCGCGATGCGGCCAACAGCGCCAGCGCCGCGCCAGCGACCGCCAGCCAGATCAACAACTGCTGCGAACCTTTCGTTCCGATCGCCGGAATCAGCAGCAAACTGAACGCCAGCGCCCCGATGATCGAACCCGCCGTATTCGCCGCATAGACCTCGCCCGATAGCCTCGCCGGATCCTCGCCTTCGGCCGCCGCGGACGCCAGAGCCAGCGGAAACGCCGCGCCCCAGAGCAGGGTCGCGGGCAGGATGGCGCGAACGCAACGCGCCACGTCAAGATCGAAATTGAACCAGGGATTTGTCGAGAGCCACGGATCCACCGGCCAGTTCGGCAGCGCATACGCCAGCGTCCACGCGGTGAAAGCGATCGCCACCGCCAGCAGGATCTGCGTCGCAGCCAAAGCCATCCGCGGATTGCCGACCCGCCGCGCGATGTATGAACCGGCGGTGCTGCCGCCCCACAGCCCGACCAGAAACACAGCCAGAATAATCGAAAACGTGTAGACCGTCGGCCCCAGCAGCAGCGATAGAAGCCGCGTCCAGACTACCTCCGCGCCCAGCGCGCCCATGCCCGAAAAAGCGATCGCGCCATAAATGATTGCGGCGCCAGGCGCGTAGCGAACCGCTCGCGCCATGCCTTCGGCAGGCCTGTGCGTCAGCTTCTTCACCAGGCTGAACGCCAGCAAAGCCGCCGCGATATTGATCGTCGCCGCGGCATAGGTCGCCACCGCCATGTCATACAAGCGCAGCAAATAGAACCCCGCCAGCACCGACCCGATAACGGCGCCCGCGATATTGGCGCTATAGAGAAGCCCCATCCGGGACACGCCTTCCACGTTGGTCCCGAGCGAACGCGCGACCGCCGGAAACGACGCGCCCATCAGCACCGTCGGAGGAAGCAGGCACGCCGCGGCAACCACCCCGCGCACGACGATCCCCATCAAACCGGATGTCGGCCCCAGCAGATAAAGATGACCAACCAGCGGCACGCCGAACAGAGCGATGATGCCGAACGCCCCGATCCCCAGCTCCAGAAACGCGTAAATGCGCAAAGGATGCTCGGTCGCAGGCACGACCCGCGACAAAGCCGCGCTGCCCAGGCACAGCCCGCCCATGTACGCCGCCAGCAACAGCCCCAGCGAAACCGCCGTCGAACCGATCACCAGCTGCAGCAGTTGAAACCAGACGACCTCGTAAATCAGCGCCGCGCAACCACTGCCTGCGAGCAACAGGAGCAGAAGCGGCAACGGCTGCGGTCGAGCCCGCGGGACCTCCGCCGCCGCGGCGTGAACCTCCACCCTCACAGGCTCCGATTCGATCAATTCTCTGCGATTTTTCGTACGGCGCCCGGACATCAGAACACTACACTACAACATGCGTACCAAGGGCCTTCGCGCTTCAGCGCCCCTGCCCGAACTGTCCCGGCACAAGCTGAAAGAAAAAACCATCGGGATCCCGCAGAATCGCAAAATGCCGTCCGCCGAACGTCACCGGTTCTCCGCCCGCCGATACCACCGCCACGCCGGCCGTACGTAACGTGCCCAGAAGCGAATCCACATCGCGCGTCATCAGACGCAGCACGCCCGCGCCGGGATCGTGAATGCCGGGCGAGACCGGGCGCCTTTCCACGCCCTTGAATTCGGTGAACTCCACTTCAAAATCCGTCCCGGGCACCTTGGCCGTGCTGCTCCGATAGCTTGCATTGCGCAGCCCCAATTCCTTCAGCCGTTCCTTGTCTTTGACGAACGTCTTGCCCACCTCCGGCTGAAACCCGAGCAGATCCCGAAACACCGCCAGCGTCCGCTCCGTGTTGTCGACCGTCAGCATCAGCTTTGCCCCGCTCGTATCCGCCTGGACCAGTTCCACGTAAAACCCGTCAGGGTCGCGCACCACAAACGGCCCCTTTTCGCCGCCCTGACCGATCACTCGCGCGCCATCCTGTTCGAGACGCAGCATCGGGTTCTCGACATCCCGCATTCGCAGCACGAGCATGCTCGCGCCGGGGTCCT
>JASHSD010000081.1 GCA_030036985.1 Bryobacteraceae bacterium | reverse complement strand
CCGCCGCCTTTCTCACGATTTCGAGAAGCCGCGGTTTGTCTCTTACCGGAATACTCAGCGAATGCGCCGCATCGTCCTGCGCAAGATATACGGCCTCATTCCCGATGAACAGAAACTGCAGCGTTCTGACGCGAAAATTCGAACCCACTTCATCCAACGCCGCGCGCGGAGTTTTGCTTCGGAACGCATCAAACGAGAACGGCTCACCGGCAAGGGCCTCCGCAATCCCCGAGGACGCCGGCGGTTCCTCCGCCTCCTGCGAAGGAAACGGATCCATCGACAGCATGCCGCTGAATGCCCAGGTACACGCCAGCACACCGAAAAACAACCCTAAAATCATGTGCAGGCGCTTCGGCCCTGTGTACGGAATGCTTGTCGGCACGCCGTCCGAACGATAGCGTTTGGCGGGCGAAACCATCGAAAGCCCGGCAATCAGGCCCAGAATCGCCACGACCGTCGCGATGCCGGAAAGCCAAATCACAATTCGACTCCAGAGCCTGCCGTTCGTGCGCAGCGGCGTGAAATACAGCCAATGCGGAATCGGACCCAACCATGCGCCCAGCCGGGACAGGCGCGTCGTATACTGCACCACCTGTCCATTGCGCCCGGATACATACACCTGCTGACCATCCGGCCACGAATATTTCGTCAGCGGCGCCTACTCGCGATACACTCCGCCGACGGTCCATTGATCCGGCGCGGCGACTCCCTCGACTTTCGCATCGCCGGCGGGTTGACCCGCCCAAGCCGCGGCGGTTCGAAGGTTCAATTCCGGCGGAAACGTCTTCCCCACCTGCCCGCTATCGGCATACACTGCAACCTGCGATCTCCCGATCCCAAACCAATACACCGGATGGCCATCAAACATCGCCAGCGTCACATTGTCCGGAGCACCTGGAGTATTCAGCTTCGCCCACGCGTCTTCGGGGCCGAGCCTCACCAGAGCCGCATCCAAAGCTTCCGCTCGGCGAAGCCGCTCCGCTTCCTTCACTTCCGGGTAATCGCAATACATCATGAAAATCCCGGAAACGAACCACCACGAGAACAGCAGACAGAAGGCTGCTCCGGTCCATCGATGAACGAGGATTGCGAATCTCTTAAGCGGACGCGTGGGAGAATTATACACTCCGCGCACGGCTCTCCCGCAACACTTCCAAGCCCTTTTGTTTCAGCCTCATAATATCGAATTACGACTGGATTTCAACCCCCGATTCTGTGCTATGCTACCTCCTGTTTGCAGAATCGCGGGCCACGAAAACCGACCGCCATCCTGCCCTAAAAAGGGACAAGACTTGCTGAGGCGCGGGCCTCGAATTTGAAGCCTACCGGCTTCCAGAGGGGAAGTGTTGTCGTTGTGAGCAGTGATCATCCGAACCCATGGAACACCATCAGAGAACAGCTCCGGACCAAAATCAGCGCCGAGAGTTTCGAGAACTGGATCAAACGCACCAAATTCGCCGGCGTCGAGGGCCGGACGATCTTCGTGATCGCGCCCGACCCTCAGATCGCCAAACTCATCGCCGAAGATTACGGAGCCCAGATCGACCAGCTTGCCGTGGCTCTCAACCTCGATGCCAATCACGTCGAGATCCATGCTGAAATGACGGCCGCCGCGCCGGGTCTGCCGGGGTCCAATCTGCCCGCGAACGGCGTGTTTGACAACGGCCACGCCGAGTTTGAATCGCCGTGTGCCTTGAACCCGAAGTTCACGTTCGACTCCTTCGTCGTTGGTTCGTGCAATCAGTTCGCGCACGCCGCTGCGCACTCGGTCGCCACCAATCCCTCGCGCGCTTATAATCCGCTCTTCATCTACGGCGGCGTGGGCATGGGGAAGACGCATCTCATGCAGGCCATCGGCAGCGCACTCATGGCGCGCGGCCGCATGCGCATTATCTACACCACGAGCGAGCGCTTCACCAACGACGTCATAGCCGGAATCAAGCATGAACGCATGCCGCAGCTGCGCGCCCGCTATCGCACGGCCGACGTTCTTCTGATCGACGACATCGAGCTCCTCGGCTCCAAAGAACGCACGCAGGAGGAATTCTTCCATACTTTCTCGGAACTGCACGACGCCCAGAAACAGATCGTGATCTCGAGCGACCGTCCGCCGAAGGACATCAACGGTCTCGTCGACCGTCTGCAGTCGCGCTTCGAATGGGGTTTGCTGGCCGATATCCAACCGCCGGACCTCGAAACAAAAATGGCCATTCTCGAAAAGAAGGCCGAACAAACCGGCATGCAGCTGCCGCCGGAAGTGTGCAGTTACATCGCCCAGAAAACCAAATCCAACGTGCGTGAACTTGAAGGCGCACTGGTCAGGCTCACGGCCTTTTCGTCGCTGACCCAGACGCCTATCTCGATCGCCATGGCGCAGCAGGTGCTCAAGGACGTGCTGGTGAAGCAGGACCGCAGAATCACCATCGAATCGGTGCAGAAGGCCATTGCCGAACGCTTCGCCATCAAGCCGCTCCAGCTCAAGGAAAAGAGCAACCGCAAGGAGATCGTGGTTCCGCGGCAGATTGCGATGTATCTGGTCAAAGAGCTGACGCGCGCCTCGCTTCCCGAGATCGGACGCGCGTTCGGAGGCAAGCATCACACCACGGTTCTCCATTCGATCAATAAAATCGACGCCCAGCGCCGTCAGGATATCGACCTCAACAAGCTGATCAACAGCCTGATCGATTCATTCCAATGACCTTAGCGGGATTTAAACAGACCCCCCTCCGGATCGCTTGAGGAACTCTGTTTAAAATGCGTGACGGACGCGTTTACGCGCCCGTTCCCCATCGCCCGTCCACAGCTTGGAATGGCGGAAAGTTCTAATTTTTTGTATAATTTAGAGAGTCTTCCACTTTTCGACAGACCCCATGAATACGGTTCTTTAAGAGTATTCTTTCAAGCATCGTCAGAAGAAGAGAGGAACAGGAATCAAATCCAACTGGAGCACATCCGATGGAGTTCACTGTCAGTAAGGAGCACCTGGTCCGCGAACTGAGTTTGTCGCAGGGTGTGGTCGAAAAAAAGACCACGATACCGATTCTTTCGAATGTGCTGCTGGAGGCGCATGGGGACCGGCTCTTCCTCACCGCGACCGATCTGGAGTTGGGTTTGCGAACGTCGTGTCCGGCGCGCGTGAAGAAAGAAGGCTCAGGGACGATTCCGGCGCGCAAGCTGCTCGATTACGTCAGGCTGCTGCCGGATGCGGACATCGTGGTGAAGTTCATGGAGAACCATTGGGCGAACTTCGCCTGCGGCCGCTCGCGAACCCGCATCGCAGGCATGAGCCGCGAGAGTTTTCCCGAGCTTCCGGCGATGCCCGAATTGATCGCGGAGATCCCCGTCAAACAGCTGTCAGGGATGATCGCGCGCACCATGTTCGCCATTTCGATGGAAGAGAGTCGCTTTACGCTCAACGGCGCGCTTCTGCTGCTGGGCGATAAAACCCTGACGATGGTGGCGACCGACGGGCATCGGCTCGCGTATGTGCAGCGCTCCGACGAGGCGTCGAACGGCTATGGCGCCGCATACCGGGCCCTGGTGCCGCGCAAAGCTATGGCGGAGATTCTCAAGCTCTCCGATGAGGCTGCGTCGGGTGAAGGCGGCGCGGAGGCGAAGGTGCGGTTCGGCGGCGACGACAATCATCTGTTCTTCGAATTCGGTCCGCGTCTGCTGATCACGCGCAAGCTGACAGGGAATTTTCCCGACTACGAGCGCGTGCTGCCGCAGGACAACAGCAACATCGCCAGTCTGGCGAAAGACGAAATCCGCGGCGCCATCGAGCGTGTGGCGCAGTTCGCGGACGAGCGTTCGCGCGCCATTCGGGTGCAGTTTACGCATGGCGAGGTGAAGGTATTTTCGTCGGCTCTCGAAACCGGCGATTCCGAAGAGAGCGTGCCGTGCGATTACGCGGGCCCGGATCTCGAGATCGGTTTCAACGCTCAATATCTGCTGGATTTCCTGCGCGCGTCGCCGCAGGATCGCGTCGCCTTCGGTCTGAAGGATCAGAAGAGCGCGGGTGAACTGCAGCCGGTCGGGGCCGATGCGCAGGAACAGTACCGCTATGTAGTCATGCCGATGAGAATTTGAGGTCGGTGAAGTGAACGAAAATATGCCAAATGAAGTTTTGCCGCCGCCGCCCGGCGGCGTCTACGATTCGTCTTCGATCAAAGTCCTGGAAGGGCTGGAAGCCGTGCGGTTACGGCCCGCCATGTATATCGGGTCCACCGGTGAAGCCGGTCTGCATCACCTGGTTTATGAAGTGGTCGACAATTCGGTCGACGAGGCTCTTGCGGGCTATTGCACGGAAATCAACGTAACCATTCACATCGACGATTCGATCACGGTTGTCGACGACGGCCGCGGCATTCCCGTCGATATGCACGAGGAAGGCGTTTCCGCGGCCGAGGTCGTCATGACCAAGCTGCACGCGGGCGGGAAGTTCGATTCCAACAGCTACAAGGTTTCCGGCGGCCTGCACGGCGTTGGCGTGAGCTGCGTCAACGCACTTTCGGAAACGCTGCACCTGGAAATCTGGCGGCCTTCGAAGGATTCGGGAACGGCGCTCAGGTGGGAGCAGGATTACGAGCGCGGCGCGCCGAAGGGGCCGTTGACGCCTAGCGGCAAAGCGGGCCGCAGGCGCGGCACGCAGATTACGTTCAAGCCCGACGCCACCATCATGACCGCGACGAAGTTCAACTTCGACACGCTGTCGCAGCGTCTGCGCGAACTGGCGTTCCTCAACAAAGGCCTGAAGATCACTCTGACCGATGAGCGCGAAGACCCGCCCAAGCAGGCGGAATTTCTCTACAACGGCGGCATCGCGGAATTCATCAAGCATCTCAATCGCGGCAAATCGGTGTTGCACGATACGCCGATCTACATGGAAGGTGAGAAGGCCATGCCGAGCGGCGCCACCGTCGCCATGGAGATCGCGCTCCAGTACAACGACGGCTACGCGGAGACGCTGTTCAGCTTCGCCAACAACATCAACACCGTCGACGGGGGCACGCATCTCAGCGGTTTTCGCACGGCGCTGACGCGCACGATCAACTTCTTCGGGCGCCAAGCGGGGTTGTTCAAGGATTCGAAAGACGAGAACCTGACCGGCGACGATGTGCGCGAAGGCCTGACCGCGGTGGTCAGCGTGAAGGTGCCGCAGCCGCAGTTCGAAGGCCAGACCAAGGGCCGGCTGAACAGCGATATCGCGGGCCAGGTGCAGCAACTGGTCAACGACAAGCTCGGCGAATTCTTCGAGAAGAATCCGAGCGTGAT
>JASHSD010000902.1 GCA_030036985.1 Bryobacteraceae bacterium | reverse complement strand
GCGGACGAAAATAATTGTCTTTATCAATGCGGACCCAGTTTTACTCATACCTCCGCGGCGCGGTCGCAACTCTGAGTGCCGTCCGGTCGGTAGCGTTTCAATTCGTCGCGGTGGACCCACTTTTCCTCATTCCGTGTTGCGCTTGACGCGCTCGCCGCATGAGCGTTCTCACGCGTCGTAGCAATGAGGTATTCGAAGTCGGGGAGTACTGAGAAGGGTCGTGCCGGAGGTTCGACTCGCTCACCGAGCATCGTGATCCGATTGGTGTTCAGATTGCCGAGGAAGCGCCCCCCGTCTGACAGGTGCTGGACGCGAAGAGGATCAAGACCCATCAGGCGCGCGCAGGTTGCATCCGCGGCTACTGGATCGTCGGCGAGCACGATTTTCCCAAGGTCACGCGCGGTTCCCTGCAGCGGGCCGTTACCTTCCATAGCCGTAATGCCATCTGCAATTACGAAATGGATCGGAACCGTCGCACAAATATCGAGAATGCACTCGTGAATCCCGTGCCAGTGGAGCAGATTCTTCGGCCAGCCATACTTCATCCCGGGCACGATGCCGAACACATTCTTCAGGCTCAAAGTGACGCCGGCCCAGTGATGAGTCTTCACCTTGGGCATCGAGACGATGAAATCGGAATCGAGAACGGTGCGCGGCAACCAGAGCTCTCCGAGACCGCTGTAGTCAGCCTTCAACTTTACTCGCGCGAGTTCGTCGCGGTTGAGGTCGACGAAGTCGATCCGGCGTTCTGCGAGATGAGGTTGCAGGTTCGCGGCCTGTATTACGAGTTCGGTGTCGCGTTGATGGCCCGGACCTTCACCGACAACAACCCTGGCGGCGCCCAGGCGGAGGAAACAATGAGCGGCCGCTCCGATGATGTCCGCGTTTGTGTTTACCGGACCGGGCAGATCCTCCACCAAATTTGGTTTGAGAAGAACCGTCTTGCCGGCCACGTTCAGACGGAACAGCCGTAATCCGTCCATCAGGAGCGCCTCAGTCTTTTCGGAGTACTCGGCCGCGTTCAGAACTGCCACAAATGAGCGGGGCCGTCGATAGGACACCGAATGCTTCGGCCAAACCCAGTCAGCCGCCGTAACGGTTGTCGCTGCCATGCCCGCCGCCGAGCCGACGAAGCGTCGCCGATCGATATTCATCGCAGCACCATGAACGGATGAATCATCTCTCCGCATCTCAGCGCCAGAATCGCAGTGGCCAGCGTCGCATTGTTCCGAATTTCGCGGGCGTCTCCAATCAGCGCGGCCAACCGAATCTTGAGATCGCCGACAGGCTCCTGATGAGCGAACAGACTGAGGATGCACCAAGCGAGGCTCTCCACAGACTCTATGCCGGCGGATTTCTGTTTAAGCCAGGCAAGGCTCGCGCGAATAATAGGTGTCCGCTCCTCGTCCTGCAGCGCCAATAGAGCGACTGCCGTGGCCTCTACGTGCGGCAGAAGCGGCACCCCGTAGACGACGCTGTTTCCTGAGTTCCAACCGCCGCCCGCGCAGGCGCGATCCAGAAGCATCTCGACACCCAGCCGAATTCGTTCCTCCGACGGCTCAGAGCGATTGCAGACGGTGAATTGTTTGATGGCAACGACACTAAAAGCCGTTGGTATTACCCAACTCGCCGACCCCGAAACCCAAGGCTATCCGTACTTGTCGGGATCAAAACGAACGTTGCGGTCAGCAGTCTTGAATTTCCACCGCCAGAGCCAGTGCGACTCGCTGCCCCGCTCGTTGATGAGCCAGCGATAGGCTTTCTCGCGCGCGCCCCCAAAATCAGTCATCCCGTTGAGGTAGCAGAGAGCAAGGGCGGTTGTCCATGAACCTTCAGAATCACCTTCAAACGCCGGCCAGCATCCATCCGCAAACTGCGATTTCAGCAGGAACTGAGTCGAAACAACGGCTTTTGCCGGCGTCTCGTCTGCGAGCGCGAAAGCCGCCAAACACGTGGCCTCGATGCTGGCCTGTTGCGATGAGGCGAAACTCCAGCCTCCCGACATTAACTGACGGCTCGCGAGAACAGTATCCGAAACGGAAAAGTGGACCATCAAAGAAAGACTGCTTTTTGTATAAGACACATCAAGATCCATCGCAAACAATCGCGGACCGTCCTCGGCGCCCAGGGCTGTTGGGCCATTTCAATACGCAGATTTGCGCTTTCGTATGCAATATTGCGTATAATAAAACTGAGGAATGTCATGGCAAGCGTCGTAGTGTGTGCAGAACCCAGCAGTTGGCGGCAGGCGGGTCGTTTCGCGACAAAAGTCCTCGGCGACGCGGAGTTAAGAAGTTTTGAGGATCTCGGACGACGAGCGCCGGTTCAGCCCGTACTCGTGTACCTAACCCATCCGGACTATGATCACCTCCGCTCGCTTCTGGAGATTCTGAAGCCTGGAAGTCCCGATGTCGTGATTTATTACGCGAGCCGTGTTGCACCGCAGGATGCCGCGCAACTCGGTAAACTAGTCGGCGAGACGCGTCCAAACCACACCAGCGTCGTGTTTGAGGCGAAGACCGCAGCCGCATCAATGTTGCAGCATTCGCGATCTTCCGCTGAAGAAAACGGCACGTCGTCTTCAGTTGCTCGTGCTCGGCAGTTGCGCGCGCACTTTGGATTGACGCAAACCGAACTGGCGCACGCTCTTGGTGTCAGTCTGCGAACGGTACAAAACTGGGAGCGCAATGGTGTCGCCAGGAGTCCGCGGCAACTTCGGGATATTGAAGAGCTGTGGACCATTCTGAAGGAGTCGATTAAGGGCACGGACATTCCGGTCTGGTTGAGATCGGAAAGCGAGGCTTTTGCCGGAGCGCGCCCGATCGAACTTCTGAAAGAAGGGAAAGCCCGCGACATTATTGTCGAATTTCGGCGCCTACAGGCTGGAGAGCCGGCTTGAAGCTGGGACGCGCTGCTCGAAGGCAGCTCGCGGATCTGATCGCTGGCGCGACCTCACTCCAAGGCGATTTCTTCCGGTCCGTGGCGTTCCGGTATTTTCACCCCGACGACGTGATCAGCGGCGAAGGGACCCGATTGAACGGCGGTCGCTTTGTGCCGGCAGGCGTGAGGGCAGTCTATGCGAGTCTCGAAGAAGAAACGGCTATGCGTGAAGTCACGACCCGCAAGAATGCATTGAGCGGCCGAAATCAAATCAATGTCGGGGAATATCCCCGCATGACATACGTCCTGTCGGTGACCACCCGCAGAAATCTTGATCTTGCGTCCACGCTTCCATCGGAATTGGCAAACATCGTTGGGCTCTGTCTTGGTGGCCGCGGGTATTCTGCGTCCCAGGAGTTGGCTGGGATCTGGATTGCGAAGGGCGTCGAGAGCGTCGTTTTTCCGTCCGCGACAGGAGTCGGTCGAAACGTCGTGATCTATCTTGCGAATGCTGGCGCTGGCAGTGTGTTGGTCCGCAATCTTGACGAAGTTTTGGCTGCCCTCCGCCGGCCACGCCCGCGGGAGCGCGGTCGGTAACCTCCCACCTATGGCGAGACCTAAGCTGTTCCTCGATACAAATGTCTGCGAACACCTGCTCAATCCACCGTATGCGGAGCCGTTGCAGGGCCTCTTGACGGCAATTCGCAAGAGATATCAGATATTTGTTTCGCCCGAAACGGTTATTGAGCTTCTGCGGACTCTTCAGGGCGGCACTGGTGAGTACTTCGCATTCGATCAAAAACGGTTTCGGGTTTGCGTGTGTGGCGATCGGCAGCGGGCACGGTTCATGAGCTTGCCAGGTGAGTTCGCCATGAAGCACGCACTTGGTGTGGGTGCTCCCGCCAAGTTTGGCGCTGACCACTTCAGACACATGACGAAGGTGGTTCTTGTGGCTGACAATCGCACCGAATTGTTCGAGACCGGCGTCAAAATTGGGAAATACGACGTGACCTTCAATAACGCTATCAACGAAGAACAGCACGAGGAGGGCATGGCGTCTCACCGTAAGTGGATGGAAGACATCATGGCGGGGCAGTATCAATATCCGCCACCTGACAGACTGGGGATTGGCTTTGCCAAGGGTCTCGGCGTGGATATTGATTCCGCGCAAGGTACCAAGCTGGCCGAAGGGATTTCGGCGTACTTTGCGTATCAGAAAAGTTTATTCGATCACGCGAATTCCGGCCAGAAAGTGAATCTCGAGAAACGAAAAGGGGACTGGGTGGACAGTCAGCAGTTGATCTACCTGTCTGATCCCGATATGCGCCTTCTTACGGGCGACGGAAAAATCAAGGAGCGGGCCAAGGCTAGCGAACAGAGCAAAAGAATATTCAGCCTTTCTGAGTTCACAAAAGACATGGGCTTCGAGAGGGTTTGACGCTGGAGTAGCATTCTGACGTGAGCATGAGCCCGTATGAAGCCGAAATCGAAGAGGGGTGGGACCGACTGTATAACGAACTCGGGCCGCAATATCTTCAGGAACCCGCGAAGCCGATCAAGCGCATGTTCCCGCCGGGAAATTGTTCGTGACGCACTCCGTTCCTGTGCTCTCCGTTGCCTGAGCGTCTCGGCGTTTGTTTGTGGCGCATCGATGGCACGCGTTTGACGCCGGGCCGCGAATTTCCAAAGCCGCCTACAGACAGCAAAACGCGCTCCTGACGTCTTTTCATTCCCAATCGCTTTCCTGTAGAAACGCCGCCGACAATCACAATCGATCGACGACATCACAGTGATCGAAGCAGAAGATCCGGCGTGTTGTCAGCATCCTAACCGAATCAGTCACAAGCTCTCGCAAGGAATACTTCCCAAAGCTGCGAAGGTGAGTCGTGCCCGGTTGGTTCAATCGCAAGAATTGCTGTAGCCCGATTGCCTTCAGGATGCGAGTCACATCTATCTGGCCGAGTGGCCTCTATCTCAATTCAGGAGTTTTCGATGTTCAATCGTAGTGTTGTTTCGCGAAGCCTCGTTCTGCTGGCGTGCGCTTCCGTTTTTTCGACGATCACCTGGGCGGGCGGCGCCGAGGTTTCCGGTTTCGGCGGCGGCATCACACTCGATGGCGGAGGCGGCACGCACGGAGTCTATGGGGCCACTGCCGCTTATCGGCTGGGGGATAACATCCACCTGTTCGGCGAGTTCGGTTATTCCACTCTTGCCTCTTCCGCGTTTTCCACCACATCAGGCGGCGTTGCCGTAACTGGGAATGCAAGCGTCAATCTCGTGGATTTCGGCGGCGGCGTTGACTACAGTTTCCGGCCGAGTTCCAGAGTTCGCCCTTACGTCGTCGGTGCGCTTGGGCTCGGACATTTTTACGGGACCGGGTCGGGTACGGGAAGCAATGGGGCCTCCGCCAATGTTTCTGTGGGTCTGACGAACTCTCTGTACGGCGGTGTCGGGGGCGGCATCCGTTTATACCTCGGCCCCCGCTGGGGCATAAAGCCAGAGGTGCGCTACCAGCGTTACCAGAGCTCGCTCATACAGTCCAACACGGTGCAGTATACCGTCGGGCTGTTTTACCAATTCGGCCAGTAGCCCGTTTCGAAGCGGTCTGTGCGCGGGGCAGTGCTCGGGAGCGGTTCCTCCACAAAACCGCTTTCGAGCGCGTCAAATCCCGGTTTCGTTCGTGGGAACCGTTAATGCAAAACAGGAGGATCAATCGATGATGACAGAAAGGCTTTGCCTCGTTACCTCCCGGCGCGCCCTCGTTGGGCTCATCGTTGCCTGCGCCGGCTTCCACTCCTTCGCGGCCCAATCGCCCGTGCAGACAGGGGCGTCCGCCCCTGCGGATGCCTCATCGCGTCCGGCTGCGAAGCCGGCACAGGACATTGTCTTCAGTAAGACCAGGTTCTCATCCGTGCAGCAGCCCAGAGAAAGGGATGTCGTCCTTTCGATAGCGGATTCGAAGATCGTAATCGAAAACAAAAAGGGTGACAAAAAGTTACCGACGGTTGACGTGGAAATTCCGTATTTGTCCATCGATTCAATGTCCTATGAACTGGCGACGCGCCACCGCATAGCCGAGGGGGCAGCGCTCATGGGAGCTTCTCTTGGCGCTGGCGCTATCCTCATGGCCACAAAGACGAAGAGCCACTGGCTGGCCATCGAACATCACGAGGGGAATGACAACCAAGTAACTCTGCTCCGCCTGGATAAATCCGAGTACGAAAGCGTAATGGCGGCTCTTGAAGCAAGAACGGGCAAACGGATCTTGATCCTCGATTCCAAAACGAGCTCGCTCAACCCCACCGCGAACAGTAAAGATATGGACGAGATCGTTTCCTTTCAAATAGAAAAAGTGGCCGCCGCACTGAAGCCCGCTATGGAAAGTATGGGCTGCAAGGTCACGTCCGAGACCGCCAGCCGTCTCGAATGCAAACGCGGACGCGGGTATTCCGAACAAACCGGTGGCGGCGGGGAGAGCGTGACCGCCACGCTGGAAGCGAACGGACAGCAAACCCACGTCCGGATCTGGACCGGCAAGGGCTTTGTTGGGCGGGTGGAAAAGAAGAACTGGTCTACGCCGATCTACGAGGAGATGGTGAAGAAGCTGCAAAAACCATCCCAAGCCCAATGATGCAGTCACCCCGCACGCGCAGATAACAACCGAAATCCATGACGATCCCTTTCATTCACGATTCGCCTTCTGGTAGAGGGTCATTGGAGATTGCTGCAGCAATCCTGCCAACAATCACAACCCGCTCGCGCGTCACTGGGATCGGAGGAAGCTATGCGACGCGTTCTCAAGGCCATAACCGGGCTAACCACAATGTCCAGCAATGAACGAGGGTGGAATCTACCAAGTTGAGACATGCCAGCATGGTTCATTCGCGAGAACGGTCAATGGATTTTGGCGAAAGAGGCTCCATTGCTGAACCACGCCGTCCTGCATGCCCTTGACAACGGAACCGCATGCCTGTTGGTCGCTCCGGGTTCCGGTGTGTCTATCAACGGTTCGCCTGCCGCAGATCTTGGCATCCATTTTCTGGCTCACAAAGACGAGATCCGCTGTGCCGGGCGGACGTTCTACTTCACGACGGAAGAGTCCCCGGAGGTGATCGCATTCACGGGGCAAGCCTGCAAATGCGGCCGTTGCCGCACAGCTATCGGAGAAGGCGCGCAAGCGATTCGTTGCCTTTGCGGAGTCTGGTATCACCACGGGGACCCTTCGTGCTTCGAGTACGGCGAACAGCCTCTCTGTGTCGCATGCCGGCGCCCGACCCTGCTGGACGGTTCGGCGCTCTGGTGTCCCGAGGAGGTAGCATGATCGATCTCGTAATAGCTGGCCTCGGGAATATCGGCCTGCCCTTTGTCGATTTCGTTTCGCGGATCCCAGGTGTGCGCTCTGTTGTACTCGTCGATCCGGATGCCTTCACAGAGAATAATGTTTCCTGCCAGATGGTCGCCCTGAGTGATGTTGGCTGCCCGAAGGTGGATGTAGCGGCTGCTCGCATGGCGGAAGCGAATCCCGCCCTTCGCATTGAAACTCTGCGTTGCCGACTGGAGCACGTGCCCCGGTGCCTCTATCGGGGCCGCGTGATCGCGTCCTGTTTGGATTCGCGATTCGCGCGCGCCTCACTGAGCGATATTGCCTGGACGGTCGGCGCGCCACTCTGGCTGGATGCAGGTGTGCGGCCCGAAGGCCGTCTGGCTCGGGCCTCCGCGGCTTTCCCGTCGCACGCAAAAGCTGCCGGCATCTGCTGCGGTTGGTCGCCGGAGGATTGGAATTTGGCCGCCCGCGAGTATTCCTGCGCCGGAGCCTTCGAAGGAGCGCCTTCGCGCTCCCCGGCGTTCCTCGGGGCGATGGCGGCGGCGGTCATGGCGCATCGGCTCGACTGCTTTATCGCCAACGACCTGCCACCGAGCGCCGATGCCCGGAGTTGGGTGGTTTCGCTGGATGCCCACCGCTCGTGGACGACCTCTATCCGCCGTAGTTCGGATTGCCGTTGTAAACACCAGTCATGGACCATCGAACCGCTGGGCCACAGCGCGGAGACATGCAAGCTGAGCGATCTGACCGAAGCAGGTTTGCTGGCAGTACCGGGCATGCCCGTTACAAGGGCTCTGCGCTGTGATTGTGGCTCAGTGCGCGGTTCGTTCCACATCGCCGCGCGGCTTCCCGAGAACCTTGTCCATTGCGATTCCTGCGGCGGAAAGATGAGTTCCGGCGCTCTCGACCTTTTCGATGAAATCGATCTCTCTGCCCTCGAGGATTTTGGCCCGGAGGTTCCCGCGCTGGCGCTGGCCGATTTAGGCGTCTCCAACGGCGACATCATTCGCCTTGGAAAACGCCACTTCGAGGTGGGCGTCAGTGTGCTGTTCCAGGAAGGAAGGGTCTGATGGATCCTATCCTCGAACGATTCCTAAGGGAGAGCTGGAAAAACGCAAAGGCCCTTGCCGACGAATCCGACATCCTTGAACTGGTCCCGTTCGGAGACCCACCGCGAGCCGTGGTCGCTCAGTTCCGCGCCAATTGCTATGTGAAGGCGTCGCGTGGCGTGGCGCTTCATGAGGGCTTCTCCTGCGGCTTCCGGTTTCCGGAGAATTACCTCTCGTTCGCGTTGCCATGGGAAGTGATGCAGTTTATTGCTCCTCCGAATATCGTTCATCCCAACATTCGGCCGATCGCCATCTGTCTTGGCACAGGCCTGCAGCCCGGGACTGAACTGCGCGAACTTTTGTTCAGGACATACGAACTGGTTACGTTTCAGAGGCGCTCTCAACCAGCAGATCCTCTTAACCCCGAAGCTGCCGCATGGGTCAGAAGGAACTGGCCGGTGCCACCTGCGGACAACCGGCCGCTGAAACGTCGGCCCAGCGAAGGGAGCGCACAATGACGAGCACGGGCACAGCCGATCCCGTTCGCACATTGTTCCCGGGGGCGCAGTGCCTGGGTTCGGCAGCATGGTCGGTGGCGCTTCAGAATGGTCATCATCACCAGACACGTCTGGCATTCCGGGATGGTCTTGTCATCCTCACTGCGCCATTGGATGAGATTCATCGAAGTGCCAGCCAACTCGCGCAGATTAACCCGTTTCTGCCGTCCGGTTGTCGAATGCTGTGCTCGGTGAACGGTGCCTGGCTCGCCACGGAAATGGCCAAAGACGGTGATGTGCAGTCTGCTCTCTCGAGCGCTGTCCAACTTTTTCAGCATGGGCTTGACGTTCTCTGCGGCGCCGTCGGAACAGTTTCTGCGGATAACAAGCCACGACCGGAATCCCTGACCGAAGGGCTGGATGCCAACTCCGACTGGCAACTCACAGAGGGTCCGGACGGAACCATGACGGCCAGACTGTCGCACAGAAACGGGTCGTTTCCGGTTGCGGTCTCTGCGACCGGGAGCGCGGTACAGGTCCTCGGTCCGGGTGACTATCCCCCGGCTGTCCGTGAAGCTGTGGCCGAGGTCCTGCTGCGCGCCACAGCGAAGGTGAGATTTGTGCGGGCCTGCGCCGAAGAGTCTTCCGATGGAAGATGGACCGCGTGGCTGGGCGTACCGCCGCTTATTTGCAGTATCGATGACGCCCTTACGGCTTTGGCCTTGGTGTGCCGGGATTGCGGCGCCGAAGCATGTGCGCTGGGAGATCCCGCGCTTGCGAGTCTTTACTGCGAAATCAGCTCTGTTTGGCGAGCCTTCGGGCCGCCCACTCTTGAAGAAAGGAGGTGATTAGAAATGGCAACAAGTATGCAAAGGATCAGAGTTTCCGATGTAACCGGCCTGCGGTCCGGCGACTGGAGCCCGCGGTCCGGGAATGAATCGGTGATGACGTTGGTTGAAGAGATGGCGGCAGAACTCGGCCTGCCAAATACGGATGCCAACGGCCAGCCCATTGTTTACGGAGCCCGCCGCGAGAGCGACGGGATGAGCCTGACAGCGAGTGAACTCGTTGACGAGGTCCTGAACAAAGAAAACGAGACCGTGTTTCTGGAACCCGACATCAACGCCGGGTAAAGGCCCTGAAAGGAGGTGGGGAAATGTCCAACAACTATCGATTCAGCCTCGAGTTCTATCCGAAGGGCCTAAATGGCGGGCTGTCAATGCCGCTGAGCCGGCCGGATGTCCAGCCGGCTGTCGAGTATGCGCAGTTCGAAGCGCTGAAGCAGAATGGGCAGTTCCCCACCAGGGGTTCAGCCCTCTTCCGACCGTCGTACGCGAATGGCGGACCGGGTTTGAATGGGTTCGCGATTGAGGTCCCGACTGTCGCAGGCGTGTATCAAGCGGAACTCCCCATTGACTACTTCGCAGACACGGCAAAAGATTATCAGGCTGCGTTAGTCAGCGCCGGAAAACTGACCGCAGACGAAGAATGCCAATGGGCTATGTCTGCATGGGAGAGCGATGAGGGCATCGACTGCATGGCTCCGGCCGTGGAATTGAATCCCGAACTGGTTGCCTCGTCAATTGAAGAGTTCATCGGGCGATCCAAAATGGCCTGCGAGAGGGAGGCGGAGCCGTTCAGGGTATTCGTGCCGCGCGACGTTTTGGAGGAAACCGCCGATCTTGCTCGCGCGGCCTCACCTATGGAGTGCGGCGGCGTTCTTCTGGGGAATCTACACCAGGATTCCCGCTCCCGTGAATTGTTCGCAGTCATCACGGCTCAGATTCCGGCGATGAAAGCGGTTGGCAGCGAACTCGAACTCCGCTTCACGCCAGACGCATGGGAATCAGTAAGATCCGCAGTCAATCTGCGAAAGCGTGGGGAAATCTGGTGTGGCTGGTGGCACAGTCATACGCCCGTGGCGTGGGCCGATAGCTGCGGGCAATGCCCAATCGAGAGACAAAGGCAGTGTGGGTACGCCACCAGGCTGTTTTCCGCGTCTGACCGGACACTCCACCGGACGGTTTTCGCACGGGCTTTTGCGATTGGCATAGTCGCCAACGTTCTGGCGGGAAATGAGGTAATCCACTCGTGTTTTGGCTGGCGGCAGGGGCGTATTGGCGCCCGAAGGTACTTCGTCGCGGAGGATCGATGAGAAACGAACGCAATAGAGAAGAGCGGGTTCACGCGGTCATCACGGAACTACAGCGTGAAGATATTCCCGGGCCGAGAAAAGCCGCCCTCCTGAAATCGTTCCGGGAGCAGATGCCGGATGCCGGAGAGGTCATCGACAAGATGCTTCTCGATCAGACGACCGAGTTGCATGCCGCTCTGAATAACGCGTCCCAGCACCTCGAGAAGCTGCGCAGCCGCATCGAGGAGTTGCTTGCCCCGCCATATTTCCCGGCCCGCATTCTAGCCGTCGACGCTACTATGCGCGGGCGCGAAGCTTACGTTACGTGTAACGGCCAGAGTCGAATGGTGACCGTGGATGAAGATGTTCCCGATCTTGAGATCGGCGCGGAGGTGCTTCTTAGCCAAACGATGAATCGAGTTGTGGCACTTGCACCCGCATCGGCGCCGCGCTACGGCGAAACTGCTTTGCTGGAACGCGTCCTTGACAGCGGGAGCCTCCTGGTCAGCGTGCGCGGTGAAACCCGTACCGTGGTGGCTTCCCGGGAGTTGCGCAACAATCCACCCAAGATTGGCGCGTCAGTCCAGATGGACCCGACCGGCATCATCGCTCAGCGTGAACTCTCCGGGTCCGGTGCCGATGAATACGTTATCTCCGAACCGCCGGAGGTGTGCTTCGACGACATCGGCGGTCTGGATGATGAGATCCAGCGCGTTCGGGAAGTCATCCTTTTGCATACCCGGCACAGTGGTGTCACCAGTCGTTATGCTCTTCCGCGGTCCAACGCAATCCTGCTCGCGGGACGCTCGGGCTCCGGAAAGACGATGCTGGCCCAGGCAACCTGCCGGTTTCTCGGAGAGCTTGCGGGCACGGGACAGGGCCGGTGGCTCTACGTCTCGCCCGGCGACCTGAAAGATATGTACTACGGAAACACAGAGAGGAAGATTAGACAGCTTTTTGCGGCGGCGCGGGCGGCCGCCGACCGCGATCCCTCTCCTTTGATCATCTTTTTTGATGAATTGGACTCGTATCTCAGCAAGCGGACGGGTGGCCAGTTTCATCGAGTTCAGAACGAAGTCACTGCCGCCCTTCTCGCCGAGATGGACGGTTTTCAAAAACACGTGAATGTCTGGCTCATGGGCGCAACGAATCGTCTGGACGCTCTCGACCCGGCAGCCGTGCGCGCCTCGCGCTTTGGTGACAACATCATTACATTCGGCGCGCTGCGCAGATCCGGTACGCGCGAAATCTTTAAGAAATACCTGCCGGACACTCTCCCCGTTTACGGCGGAAGTATCGATTTTCTGATCGAGTTGGTCACGTCGATGCTCTATGCCCCGAATGCAGCGAACAAGGTCGTGGACATCCAATTTCGCGATGGCACAAAAAGGGCGGTCGAAGCCAGAGACTTGATCAGCGGAGCTGAGGTTCAGAAGATCTGCCGTATCGCCAAAGAGATGGCTGCTTTGCGGGAGATCGAGTCCGGCGAATCGGACGGTCTTCGGTTGCAGGACCTGCAGACCGGCGTTGAGAAATTCATCGAGGAATCCGCGGCGAAGCTGAAGCCGCACAACGTTGGAGACTACGTTGACAATTTACCTCAGGATCTCGACGTAGTAAAAGTGGAAGCCGTTCGCGAACTGAAGTCCGTCGCGAGAGTCCGAGCCGCCTAGACGAAACCTATGACGAAACAGGTCCCAAAACTTATCGGCTCCGACGCCGAGTTCACCAATTACGTTCTGGGGAGAACAGGTGATACGTGCCTCGCCGCGGTTCGCCTGCTCCTGTCAGCTATGCCGGGTGTGCCCGCTGGCTCCACATATGGTGGAACGTATTATTACCAGCCATGCGAAACTGACATGGATCGCCGCTACTTTGTGAATGGCTGTGCTTACAACGACTCCTGCCATTTAGAAATGCCGACGGCCGAAGTTCTCAGCGCCGAACGGTTCGTGAATCACTGGCGCGCGGTGCTGTCGCGAATTCAGGAGGCCACCAAGGCAGCCAACAGCCGCCTCCCTGCGGATGAACGATTGTGCGTTCATGCTTCGAACAGCGATGGCTTTTCCCATTCATGGGCTTCCCACCTGAACGTACTCATGACACGGGAAGGCTTCGACACTCTGTTTCGAAAACCACGTCATTTCCTGTGGCTGGCGAGCTACCAGGTCACGAGCCAGATTTTCACCGGATCGGGAAAGGCATGTTCCGAGAATGGGGCGCCACCCTCGAACTTTCAGTTGTCACAACGTGGCGGAGACTTCTTCGAGGTCTGCACATCCTGGAACACCATGATGCGGCGGGGGCTGCTCAACGAGCGGGATGAGGCGCATGCAGGCAGGCATCTGGCACGCCTTCACTGCATCTACTACGACTCGAACCTTTCCGACTTCGCCACATGCCTGAAGGTCGGTGCTCTGCAATTGGTCGTGGCCATGCTGGAGGCGGGCTGGCTGGATGCGCAAGTGTACCTCGAAGACCCTGTTGAGGCGTCGCAAGACATCTCCCATTCACTCGGTGCCGCGCGCGTACGGACATTGCTCGGAGACCACACTACAGCGCTGGACATTCAGCGACGCTTTCATGAGTCCGCTGTCAGCTTTGTTGAGGCGGGTTTTGCTGAAGATGCCGTCCCCGGTGCGGAAAGGATTCTAGCTCTCTGGGGGGAAACGCTCGATCTCCTCCACACAAACGATCTGGACAAGTTGAGCTGCCGACTGGACTGGGTAGCCAAATTGAAATTGATCGGCCGTGGCGTGGAGGAGGGTCGTTTCCAGTGGGGATCGCATCAGGCCCGCATGCTGGACCTGGCCTACTCCAACCTGGACCCGGATGACGGATTGTTTTTCCGTCTCGAGAGGGCTGGCTTAATGGAACGTCTCACAGAGCCTCATGAGGTATCGGCCTGCCTGGTGCGGCCCGAGCCGGACACGCGCGCATACACCCGAGGGAGGCTGTTGGATCTGGCTCCCGACCGAATCGTTGGGGTTGACTGGGACTTCTTGAAGTTCCTCGTTCGGGATCCCCACATGAAACGGATGGCGGTCAGAACGTTTGACATGTCGGACCCGCTCTTTTGGAGTGAGCGGAACACGCAGCACGTATTTGATAGTGCGACCGGAATCGAGGACGTTCTGAACAAACTCGATGCGTTGCGCCCGGAACCTGTGACTCAAGCAATTGAGGTGACTCATGACAAATCGACGCCTTACGCATACGAACAATACCAATGACGCGACTGGCGGCGATTCTTCGAACCCGCTTGATGCTGCGTTCAGCCGGGCGAAGGAAGACACCGACGCCCTCCTGCGCGCCGCGGGCGACGCGATCAACCGCGCGTTGAGCCGGGATCCAGCCGAGTTCCTTGAGCAGGCCCGTCAACATGGTGGGGAGTAAGGTTGTGGCTGAGAAGTTGCTATTCGGGATCGAAACCGAATGGTTCAACGCCCACTTCGCCGCGAAGCGGCCAGCGAAAGCTGAAAGGCTGGTGCCTGCAGCGCTCCACGTGCTCAGCGGCTCACCCTGTCTCTCAGACGGCGGCAACGGTATCTTCCTGTCGGATGGCTCGCGAGTCTATCAGGATTGCGGACACGTTGAGTTCGCCAGCTGTGAGTGTTGCGACCCGGCCGATCTCGTGGCTCATGTAAAGGCATTTGAACGGAAGCTCGTTCAAGCCGCACCCGAAATAGCCCGGCTGGTGGGTGGCGGCAACGTGGTTTTTGCAAGACTCAATGTCGACCATCTGTCCAGGTCCACTTCATACGCTCAGCACGAAAGCTATTTGACGCGCTATCCGGCACCCTATTTCGCAAAATCACTCGTTCCCCATCTCGTGTCTCGGATTTATTGCGGGGAAGGCGGACCGGCTCCGGAGGGGGGTGAGCTTCTCGTCAGCCCGCGAATGCTGCACTTTGTGACGGAGTCCGCTAATGAGACGGTTCGCAGCCGGCCAATTTTCAACCTCCGCGACGAATCGCTGGCTGCAGCCGGCTACTACCGTCTGCATGTGATTTGCAGCAGCACACTGGCGAGCCAATTGGCGCTCTATCTTAAAGTTGGCTTTACATCTCTCGTGGTTCGATGCGTGGAGTTAGGTGGTGAGCTGATCGCCAACCACTTGGCTCTCGAGAATTCTGTCGCTGCCTTGCACCGGGTTGCCGGCGATCGTTCCTGCAAGGAACGCCTGCGACTCGCAAACGGGTCACGCCTCACAGCGGTGGAGATCCAGATGGAATACCTGTCGATCGTCCGCCGATATCTGGATCAGCTTCCTGACTGGGCTACCGAAGTATGTGACCGGCTGGAAACAGTCCTGCGGGCTCTTGAAGACGACCCGCGCCGCATGTCTAAGACCTTGGATTGGGCCATCAAGGATTTCATTTATTCGAGCCAGTCGAACGAGGCCAAGGATGAAGGGCGCGATATACTCACTGCGCTGTACTCGGCCTTGCGGAGCACGGCCTATGGAGAATCCCGCCCGAGTCTCGACATTCTCCTCGGACCGGCGAGCCCGGTTCTCGGAACGGTTGCACGCCTGAATGAAGAACTAGTCCGGCGGAATCTCCGGTGGCCGGATCTGAAACTGCACAACAGTGAGGCTCTGCGAATAGCCGAAATTGATACGCGGTTTGGAATCCTCGGAGACGGGATATTCGACCAACTCGATCGGCAGGGATTGCTGAATCACCGAGTGATTGGCGAAGACCCAATTGACCGCGCCGCGTCACTGCCTCCAGCCGGTACCCGTGCCGAGCTCCGCGGTAACGTCGTCAGACGTCTCGCTGGCAAGCCTGATGTGGTGTGCACGTGGACCGGCGTGCTTGACAGGGCGAACAAGAAATTCCTTGATCTGCACGACCCTTGGCAGCGGACGGAAACGTGGAGTCCGATTCCATCGGAAGAGCACGAAGAGACGGCATCGGACCCGACAACAGAATTGTTTCGGCTGCTGGAGGAAATCTCATGATCGAGAACCAGCTCGAAACTACATTACGACCTCTCGGCGCGATGTTTGAAGGAGCGACTGATCGTCTCATTAGGATGCGGCGGGTCCATACCGGTGCTGGATTCTCGAAGTCCCGAACGAGCGTGATCCTGATGCGCCAGGCCGATGGCGAGCCGTACATCGCGATGCTCGTCGACGGGGACCTTCAATACAGAGGACCGGACGGCGCGATTCTGAATTTGTTCGGCTCTTCAGTATGCAAGAACAACTGGCGTGTCCTGCCCTTGGATGACGCGGGCGCAGATCCCTGCATTGCGGTGAAACTGGCTCTGCAGCTTCTCGGTAATGAGGCTACAGATGGCTCCATCGCAGTGCCATCCCTGCTCGACCGCTATGGAGTCTCCACACGGGTGGCCCATCCCTTCGAGACATTCGGGCGGGACCGGGAATTGCTGAGCGCCATCTCGTTCCTTACCACCCAATCCCCAGGGCTGTTGTTGGTTACCGGCGACGACGGCGTTGGCAAGTCGGCGTTCGTGTCGGGTCTGGCTCAACGCATGAACGGCTGGGAGTTCATAACGGTTAACTTGCCAGCTGTTTTCGCCGGGGCGTCATCCGAATCGGCGAAGGAACGATTACTGGCGCGTCTACTCGAAGATGCGGCAAAGCGCCGATCCCTCGTGCTCGTCCTCGACCGGATCCAACTGGTGGCATCACTTCCCATGGCTTCGGAATTACTGGGATCTAGCCTGAACGGACCCATCGTCGGAATGCTTCCCCGAAGCTATGTGCGGTGGTTTCCCGCTAATTCCCGGCATGGCGCTGTTATCGAACTCGAAGGACTTGACCGCAAGAACTCCCTCGCCGCGGTCGACGGCCGCCGTCTAAGTTTTCAGGCGCATCACGGAATCGTCATCGCTCCTGAAATGGCCGCAGCGGCATTCGACCGCAGTATTCAGATGAACGGATTTCTGCCGGAGAAGGCAACGACGTTACTGGATCTAGCGTGCTCACGCGCGGCTGCCGAAGGGGCTCTACAAGTGCAAGAGATCCACGTGCTCCTGGCCGCCAGCGAAATTGAGAACTGGCACGCCATGTCTGTCGTTTCCGAAAGGGAGGTCGGGCGATGACCGGATATTCGCTCACATCCGATATCGAAGTCGTCCCGGTTCTTCGATACAGGCTATCTAGTGCGCATCGGGTGGCACGGCACATCTTGGCGGCGCCTGCCGATACCATCGTCGCCGTCGAGTTGCCTCATTTTCTGGACGGCCATGAATGGCTTTCAACAGCACTGGAGAGTTTTCCGAGGACTTCCAACATTTTGGTGGAGCAGCGGGATGGCGTATTGGCATGTCCAGCAGTCCCTAACGACGCTGTTTGGCTCGCGTTGTGGGCTGCCAGGAAGCGGGGCCTCGCGTTCCATTGCGTCGACGACTGCGTCCCCGCTCGATTGCCGGATATTCCGGTCTCGCTGCAAGACGACGCTCTCCTGGACACCCAGACACTCTCTCAAAACCTGGGTGAAATATCGTCAACAACATTCAGGTGTGACGTAGTCAGTCGCGCCGCCCGTATTCTCGCCCGGCTGAAGACGCTTGCGGGGGGTGGACCCGTGATTTTCGGGTGCGATTGGCGTCTGGCTACCGCCCTGATTCAATCCAACTCGCACAATCTCGAAACTTTGGCCGAGCCTCATGCCAATACAAATGCCGCAATTATTCCCGAGGACGCCCTTCTGCTCTGGCAACGCGGAGACCTGGACGACATTCCGGCCATCACGGCATCGGCCTTCGAACTGCTAGGCAGCAAGTCGCTCAACAAGCTCGACCTTGTTCGCTCGTATGTGCGCAAGGTGTCCCGAAGGCGATCAATGTCAATTGAAACGACGTTGTGTCCCGCATCGAATCTGCTTGATCCAGCCGTCGGGACCGACCCGGCCCGCACCACAACGAAACTGGCAAAGGTACTGCTCTCGTATCCCCAGTGGAAGGGCAAGGACGTCCCAACCGGATCGATTCCACGTTTTGCTGGATTACAGGGCGGGCGACTGCTCGGCCAGTACGAACCATTTCCCCTCCCCGATCTCCTAGATACCACCCCGATGTATCCTCGCTCGGATTCTGAACTATCTCTTTTTACCCCACCCGAGGAACTCTCGGTTCGGCGATACTGGGGCCCTGATCCGGCACCTCCTATCACGAGGTCCGAGTCTGCAGTGGGTCCAACCGAAGATGAACGCTGGACCGTCCCGGCGTCATTCGTCGCGATGGCGGAGGGCGCGCGTTATATGCGCGAGTCGACTCCCGAGGTCAAATGCGATCTGTTCACTCCGGTCTGTTGGTGGTTCCGGGGAGATTGCGACTCAGATTTTCGTTCGGTCGCCGACGCCAATCCGGCATATCGAATCCAGCAGATATCCGAGTTTCCTCAGTTAGCAGCCACCGTTGAGGATGACGGCGCTCCTCCCGACGGCTTCTATACGCTGGCCGCTACGAGAGCGCTTCATGCACGCCTGACGCTTGGCATTTTCCAGGACATCGCGTGCTCGATCAGCCTTATCTACACTGGGTCGGAGAATGGCCCTGAGCGCTACAAGGCTGTGGCTAAGAGATTTCGACCGCGGACGGATCCGTCCGGCGACCAAGATCTGGCCGGATTCCGCCCAGATGAACGACCACTGGCGTTCGCGATCAACAACGCGCTTGATGGAATCGTCTTGCTGGCGCGCGGCGATGAGTACACTCCTTCTGAGGAACTCCGGGCTCTGGCGGCGCGGAAGCGCGTGAGGATCGTCGAGATGCCCCTCAGCGTCATACCGGCGACTGTCGCCCAGAGTATTCAGCGCCGCATCTTTATTTCGAAGACGATGCGCTGGTCCAAATATGGAGACCGCCTCTCTGACAGAGCCGTAAACTGGAGAGTCCCGCCAGTGATACATCCGACCGCCGCACGCAGGCTGAGCTGGTATCTGCAGGCGCCCTCTTGAGCATCGTCCCCGTTCCGCTCCTTTAAGGATTCGACCTCCCGTTCTGCACGACAGGAACTCTGGCTGACTCAAGTAATGGGAAGGGGATGTTTCGACGGATCATGACCAGTTTCCTAAGAGCTCTGAACGCGTCAGTCCGGACAAGTCATCGATTGGGGCAGGATATCGGGACGCAGGGCACACGCAGGGTGTAAAATAATTTACCTCGAAAGCCTGAGCGAAACTCGGAAATACTCGCCAGGGAGGCGCAACTTGCACGGCTTTGCATGCTTGAACGACGCCCGGCGAACGAATCACGGCCTGTTCCCGACGCCGCCCTTCGCGGCGTGCTGTGTCTGCGCGGTCATTTCGCCAGGGCGCAGACGGCAATCCGCATAACTGAGTGGGCCTCAAAAGTGGGCGACAAACCAACTGACGCCCCGCGGGACTGCGGGCGCTGAACCGACAAGGGATGCCATGCCCATCAATGAGCGAGGCGAATTCGTCAGGGAGCGCTCCGTAGGGGCGGGGGCGTCGCCTTCACCGGAACCGCCGCCATATCGCCCCTCGCCGCCGAGTCCCGGTTCCTCATCCTCGTCAGGTTCGGGCTGCGCCGTCGTCGCCATCATCGCACTTCTGGTTTTGGGCGGGCTGTACTGGAAGAATAATCAGGCTCAACCAAAGCCAACACCGGTTCCCACCCCCACTGTGGTCAAGCCGAAACTGGAGGCCAGAGTGATCACGGCGGTGAGTCTGCAGAACCAGATCCCAGCATGGCTACAGCCACGACTCGCCGGGCGGTTCCTGCCAACCTCGAATTATCCGCCGCTGGAGAACATGCAGACGACGGACCGATGCCCCGGCGAGGGCTGCGGCTATCATCGCTGGCTTGCAATGGCGGAGTTGCCGCTTTACGATGCGTGGAATAGCGCCAGCCCGCAGCAGGTCTACGCGCTCTCCGACCGAGAAACCGTCACAGCCATGAGCGGCGTGTTTGTGACGACCAAGCCAGGTGTCATCGAGATTCTCGAACCGGTGACCATCGCGGGCATGGACGCTGCGCCTGGCGATCTGATTTACACGCTAATGTATCTTGGCGAAGGCTGGGTGCGCGGCGTGTTTCAGGGCCGCCTCATGGATCTAAATCCAGACATCATCGGCCGGCAGGTCAGCCGCAAACTGGACGATTACGAAGCAACATGGTGGGTGCAGATCCGGACCAGCACGGGCGTGGAAGGCTGGACCAGCCAGGGATTTTCCTTTAGCGGCCAGAGCGAGTCCGGCGGTCCGGTGCCTTACGTAAGCGCCGCGAACCCAAGGCCGGATGGCGAAATGTGGGATTACGAGCTTGAGGTTTACGTCCCGTCAGAAGCGAAGGAGGTATCGCTCAGGATCGCCGATACGACTCTGCCGCTCGCCAGCCAGGAAGGGGTTCAGAAGATGCAGACCGGGCCGATCCTCCACGGCGGGGAGACCTACAGCGCCGAGCTTTTCGCCGATGACGGCACGCGCCTGCTGGCGAAAACCTTCATCAAGCCGGAGAGCGGCGCCTCGCATGCGGCTGCGCTGCCGCCCGTGAGCCCGCCCCCGCCGCCGTCGGCGAAGCCCAGCTTTGACTGCCAGTACGCGCGCACCGCTACCGAGAGGCTGTTGTGCAGCGACGCCCAACTGGCTGCGGTCGATGTGCAGATGGTTGCAGCTCACGACGAGATCCTCGCGCGCCTGCCAAGCGGGCCGCAGCGGACCGCATTCCAGCAGCAGCATTTGGAGTGGTTCAAGGATTACAGCCAGTCCTGCAATGCGCTGGCCGGAGCCGAGAGCGCGATTCATGATTGCGTATTGAACCACCTGACCCAACGCGCTGCAGATCTTCGCGACCTACTTCAGCGATTGGACGCTCCAGCCGCTGCAACGCCGGCACCATCAAATTACGTGGCGGCGTACGGTGCCTCGGTTACGGCGGTAAAATTCTTCGAGAGCGCGCGCACGATGGCGGCTCCGGCCCAACGCCGGTATACCAACAAGTTCGCTGCAGGGGGCACACGATATGTCTGCTTTGAGATCGATCTCGCCTACAGCCGCAGAGCGGGTGCGGCAAGGTTTCCCATTGAGGCGGTGTGGTACGGGCCTGATGGCGGTGTTAAAACACGCCAGACCCTTGATGTCCGGCTGAATGAGGGCTGGTCGGGATCAAATCATGCCTTAGGTTGGGGCAGCGACAATGGCCGTTCCTTTACACCCGGTGCGTACAGAATCGATTTCTTTTACGGCGGCCAGATGATCGCGCGGGGCAGTTTCGTGGTGGAGTGAGATGCCATAGAAAGCCTCGAGCAGGTTGACGCGAATGCCGTGCGGCGTTGCCGTCGAAAACGGGGGAATTGCAGGAGCGGCGATGCCGATAAATGAACGCGGCGAGTTCGTGCGGGAAAGGTCCGTCGGGCGCACGGATGACAACACGGCATCGCCACCGCGGCGCAGCCCGCCTCCCGAGCGTTCGGGTGGAGGGAGAATCATCCTGGTCTTGCTAGTTCTGGGTATGGCGGGATACTTCATATGGCACACCCTCGCGAACGCGCCTTCATCTACGTCGGCCACCGCGCACACGCCCGAGCCACTGGCATCGCATCCGCCGTTTGCCAGCGCGCCCGCGACCAGCCCTTCCGTGCAACCACAGGAGGAACGCCCGACCGGAGTGATTTCGGCGGTCGGGGCGACAGTCAAGGGTGTTCAGTTTTTTGAGAGCGGCCTCGGACAAGTACCGAAGCAAAGCCGGGAATACAACAGGCGCTTTGCGTCGCGGGGCACGCGCTACATCAACTGGGAACTGGACCTGGTGTCCCCGACGCACTCCTCCAACATGTCAATGGTTATCGAGACCGTATGGCACAATCCGGCCGGCGGAGTCTATGCCCGACAATCAACGCCGGGGGATATCCACGCGGACTGGAGCGACTACTGGTTCACCTCCGGATGGGGAGACGCGAACGGCACGTCCTTTGCGCCCGGCACTTATCGCCTGGACTTTTTCGTGAACGGCGGTCTCATCGCCCGCGAGGGCGTTGAGGTGTACGACGGCGACGCGCCACCCGCGATGTATATCCAAGCGATCGATGCGAAAATCGCGCATCCGCTTCGTTTCTTTGCGAGCGAAGGCGAAGTGCCGGCCAAGGACCGGCGGAGCTATTATGGCCAGTTCTCACGCAGCCGCATCTGGTACATCAATTGGGAACTGAACCTACTCTTTCCGGCAAAAGGCAGCCGGCTTAATTTCACGATTCACGAAGTATGGACCAAGCCCGACGGGTCTGTTGATCACGAGGCCGACTTTGCCGCCTACGTGGACGGCGGCTGGGTGAATTCCTATCACAACAACGGATGGGGTCGGACGGGCGGCGGCGGGTGGCCGGGACTCGGAACGTACCGGGTCGATCTTTTCGTCGAGAACCGGAAGATCGTCAGCGGCACTTTCGAAGTAGTGGAATGACGGCCCGGCGATGAGCTGGGGTCACGGCCGCTAGCTACAACTACAGCGGAATTTGCTCCTGCCCTTGCAGTGCGGGCATTTCGAGGCGCTCCAGAGGACGTTGCCGTCGTTAAGGCGGCCCTTTCCCCTGTATCTCGGGCATTCGACAACGCGCTTCCCACGACAGATCGGGCAGGACACAGGCGTTCCTCTCGTGTGTGCTTCCTGCGGCAATTGTAGCCTACGCGAGCCACGTGCCGACGAGCAGTCGCGCTCGAATAGCAGCCTTGTCGACGCCCGGCGGATTGTGCAGCGTTTCGGCGATCTTCGCGTCCGCGTATGGGACGTGCGCGGGGCGCGACGGCGCTAAGCCACGGCGGACATACTCGCCGCGCTCGTTGATCAGCGATGTAACGGTTGTGGCAGCTTGTTTTTCGCGCTCTTCTACAACGGGAATCGTCGACATAATAGTATGTCCAGGCCCACAATCTTTGAGGTCTAAAGTACATATCGGCAGAAAAGCGGAAATCTCTAGGCCAAATGTGTTTTGATCGGCCTACCTGCAACATGTCGGAGCCAGATCGTATTTCCTCGGTAGCGTCGATCACGGCAATACCAAATCCGAATGGCTCCGCGAACTCTGCTTGCGCTCCGGCGAAGCATCCGACCCCTCGCTACAACAACACAATTTCTGAAACACCGCCGCGATCGTTCACGGCTGAGCACAGACGGGTATTTCCCGACAATTTGGCTGCAGTACGGGTAGAGGCTCTGATCGATATCGTGATAAACTGCGCTGAAGCATGCCGATCTGGTTGCAGGTGATCATATCCATCGTGGCATTCCTTGGAGGGATATTTTCAGGAGATCAGATAGGACACGCCAAGCCCGCCGTAGGCATGGTTGAGCCATCCGTGGCGATTCCATTTGCGCTCATACCCGCGGCACTATGCCTCGGTGTCGGTTCCATTGGTGGGACGAAGGGGGCCTTCAGGCTTTTCGGAACGTTCAC